>JAGUXG010000194.1 GCA_020061965.1 bacterium | reverse complement strand
GTCAAATCAATGTCAAATGCCTAAATGTCAAAAGGTTTTAGTTATTTAGGCTTTGGATTTCATTTGACATTTAAGCTTTGGAATTTGGATTTTTGCCAAAGTTGAGTTATAGCTTAAAGCTGATTTGGAGGCGGCGGGAATTGAACCCGCGTCCAGAAATCTTAAGATACAGGCTTCTACAACCATAGTCTTGTGGTTTTCTTCTTTCTCCAAGCCTCCCACAGACAGGATTCTTGAAGCTGTAGCCTGTTTTTTTCACCTATGAAGCCCAGGCAAGCTAAATAGGCTATCCTGTCTAAACCTGCACCCTTATAAGCTCAACAGGAGAAGCTCTAAAGGTGTTAGCTGGTTTAAGCAGCTAAAGCGTAATCGTAATTGGCGCTTATCTTTTTGCCCGGTTTTACAAGCCCCAGACAAACTCGGGTCGCCACCTATATCCTCAGGAAACCTGTCGAAACCTTTCGCCCCCGAATAGCTATCAGCTATCAGTTTTTATCAGCTGACTGCTGACTGCTATTTTCTGACTGCTGAACGCTTACTTTTTAATCTTCTTTCTATCTCTCTTGCTATAACCTTTTTCTTCAATTTTTCTCTCTTATCATAGAGCTTCTTTCCGCGGGCAAGCCCAATCTCTACCTTTACCCGACCTTTTTTCAGATAAACCTTTGTGGGGATAAGGGTATAGCCCTTTTCTTCTGTCTTTCTATAAAACTTATCTATCTCCTTTCTGTGAAGAAGGAGTTTTCTTTTTCGAACTGGGTCATGCAGATTACCTTGAGGATATGGAGCAATATGAAGGTTTAGAATGAAGCATTCTCCATGCTCTATTTTGGCAAAGCTATCAGATATATTTGCCCTTTTTTCCCTTAATGATTTTACCTCTGTTCCCAATAAGCTGATTCCAGCCTCAAGGGTTTGTGATATTTCGTAATTATGGTAAGCCTTTCGGTTTGTGCAAATTACAGACTGTTCACCTTTCACTGTTCACTAATACGAGCGGGGAACGGGATTCGAACTTCGGATTTTTTAAGGCTTAAAACTCGCTATTGCTCGTTTTTCGCCTAACAAAATCTCTTGTTTCCGGCCCTCTCTCGCTTTGCTCGTTTGGGCTTCGAATCCCTGTGTCTCCATTTAAGTTTTTTGCTCTAAGCGGGGAACGGGATTCGAACCCGCGACATCCAGCTTGGAAGGCTAGCGCTCTACCAGCTGAGCTACCCCCGCATAAAAAAGGTCTTACAAAGCGGTGGGCAGGGAAGGATTTGAACCTCCGTAGGCTTTGCCAACAGATTTACAGTCTGCCCCCTTTAGCCACTCGGGAACCTGCCCATAAAAGATGTAAAATATAAAAATCGAAATGCAAAATTTTGGATTTTTATTAAAAAGCTGATGGAGGGATTTGAACCCCCGACCTAAGGTTTACAAAACCCTTGCTCTACCAACTGAGCTACATCAGCCTATATTCTTCTTGTGGGTAAAACAGTAGCAATAGCATAAGCAGCAAGTCCTTCCTTCTTTCCTATATAACCCAAGCCCTGGTTTGTTGTCGCCTTCACTCCAATTCTATCCTCACCAATCTCAAGGATTTTGCTTATCTTCTCCTTCATTTTAGGAAAGTAAGGAGCAAGCTTTGGTTTTTCAGCCAAGATGACTATATCAACATTGCTTGGCCTGTATCCCCTCTTTTGAAGAATCTCAGCAACTTGCTGAAGAAGTAGGACTGATGATGCATCCTTATACTCAGGATTTGTATCAGGGAAATGATGGCCAATATCATCCTCTCCAATAGCACCAAGCAAAGCATCGCATAGAGCATGCAAGACAACATCCCCATCTGAATGTGCCGCCAATCCATAAGCATGAGAAATCTCTATGCCACCGAGAAAGAGCTTTTTGTATGAGACTAAAGGATGGACATCAAAGCCAAAACCAATCCTTATTGCCTCTTGTGAAATTGGTTCATATGTTGCGCTCTCTTCTAATCCTTCAAGGTTTATCTCTGTCTCTTCTTCCTCTACTGGATTCAGAAGATCGTACCTGAGTCTCTTATTAGGATTTTTAAGCGTCTCATAAGCTTCGTTTATCTCCTTTATCCGTACAGAATCTCCACCCTTTTTGTCAGGATGATGCTCCTTGACCAACCTTCTGTAGGCCATCTGAATCTCATCTTGTGAAGCATTTCTTGGTATCTCAAGAACCTTATAATAGTCTTCTTTATACATTTTTATTTTTTATCTTTGATTTTTTATTTATCGCAAAAAGCTTCTCTGCCATTAAAAGGTCGTCTTGCGTTGTCACCTTGACATTTTTCTTGTCTCCTAAGACAACCATGACAGGAAATCCAGCCCTTTCTACCAAACTGGCACAATCCGTTCCAAAAAAACCATCTTTATATCCTTTCTTATACGCAGAAACAATTACTTCTCTTTTGAATGCTTGTGGCGTCTGGATAGACCAGATATTCTCTCTATTTAGGGTCTCTTTTACCCAGCCATTTTCTATCTTCTTTATGGTCTCTGTTACTGGAAGACCTGCCACTGCTGCACCTTCCTTTTCTGCTTCTTCTATCACCCTTTCAATCAAGGACTTCTCTACAAAAGGTCTTGCTCCATCGTGAATAAGAACAAGCTCTGTATCACAAGCTAAGGCAGAAAGCCCTGCAAATACTGAATCCTGCCTTTCTGCACCACCTTCGACAAGCTTAATCCGTAGCGGAACATCCTTCCACCACGCAAGCTTATCTTTGGCACAAACAAGGATACACAAGCTACAGACTGAAATGATCTTTTCTAATGTGTAGAATATAAGGGGCTTGCCTTTTATGGAAAAATATAGTTTATCTTCCCCAAATCTCTGGCTCTTTCCTGCGGCAACAACAATTGCCTCTCTTTTCACTTGGCTACTTTGGTAAAGACCATTCTACCTGCTGGATTCTGGAGAATACTACTCACCTCTACCCTCATCTTCTTTCCCAAATAGCTCCCACCATCTTCAATCACAACCATTGTCCCATCTTCTAAATAGCCAACGCCTTGACCAAACTCCTTTCCTTCTTTCACTATCTGCAAGAAAAAGCTCTCTCCAGGTAGAAGTATGGGTCTAAGTGCCTGAGCTAACTCATTAATATTCAAGACAGAAACCCCTTCTATCTCTGCCACCCTATTAAGATTATAGTCGTTGGTTATAATAGCAGCATTCAGCCTCTTTGCCAGAAAAACTAATTTAGCGTCAACCTCTCTTACCTCTGGGATATGGGTCTCATCTATCTCAAAAGGAGGCTCCATACTTTGCATCTTTTTCAGAAGGTCAAGACCTCTTCTGCCTCGTGACCTTCTAATGGAATCAGATGAATCAGCAACATTCTGTAGCTCTTTTAAGACAAACCTTGGAAGGATAATCTCTCCAGAAAGAAACCCACTCTCTATAACAGCTAAGATTCTTCCATCTATAATTGCACTTGTATCAAGCAGCATTTTTGGCAAGGCCGCTGCCTTCTTTTCAGAGAGCCAATGCATAAAATCCCTTCTCTTTTCATAAGATAAAGCCAGCCCTAAGTATGAAAACCCTATTGCCAACCCTACTGAAAAGACAGGCTCTTTAATAAATATGGAACCAAGACTTGCAATTATAAGCCCTATGACTAACCCGCAAGATAAAACTAAAAGAGATATTGTGCTGTTTCGTCTAAGAAGTATCTCTATGCTTATTATCAATAAACCAGATACCCCTACGAAGATTATACCTAAAAATTCTGGATTAAACCTTCCTTTGATTAAATACCCAAATCCTGAGGCAAGAAGAAGTATTATTATCCATCTTTTTCTCATCTTCTTTGCCTATCCTATCTTTTTATCACCTCCTTTAATGTCTAAAATACTCCTTTGGGGTATTTTCAATAATATATTTAATTGCTTCCTTCATGCATACCCTCACAGCCTTTTCCATCGGGGTTTTGCTATATTTTGAAAGCCCTCCTCCAAGTGGCACAGAACCAAATGTACCAGCCAATCCTCCTAAGCCAACCTCTTTTGCTTCGCCCTCAACACTGGTGGCAACCAGAACCTCTGATGTAGAGGCATCAATGATGCGAATCTCCATTGCCATAGAAGATTTTTTAATGCTACCTTTTAAGCCTGACAATATTTTTGTCTGTGGAATAAGACCTCCTAATCCTGCCTCAGTCTTTTCAGCCTCAGGCTCCCAACCTGTAATTGCCGCCACAACTAAAATATCAGCTCCTTTTACATTACCCTTCTCTACACCCTCACCTTTTCCAATATATCCAGATTCACCAATGGCTATCTCATCCTTTATGGCACCAAACTCTTGTCTCTCAACCACTCTAAATCTTTTTGATTGTACAAGAAGCGTGGTCAGCATATCCTGGAGACCCTCTGTTACACCTGCTTCTTTTTTATCAGCCTTCCAAGAAAATTTGCTTACTGTCAGTTTTGCCTTTGGACCTGTGTAATCAGGAAGCTCCATCTCCATAGACCTATCAACTGTAGCCTTTGGCTCGGTTGACAAGGCTGCGCATCCACTCAGTAAATAAGTGGCAATTATACATGCATATAAGCTCAACCACCTCATTTTGACACTTCCATCTGGGCCCTTCCATCTTTTAAGGTTTTTCTGACCATACTATCTGCTTCAGCGATCTTCATCTGATAGACATAAGCCATCTCTGTAGCAATAGCATTACAGGCATTCTCAAAAAGCCTCTTTTCCTCAATAGACAATGTCTTTTCTTTGCTTCTGAGAGAGAGGTTACAAGCCACCTCCGCCACCTTATAGATGGACCCCTCCTTCATTTTCAAAAGGTTTTCGGAATAAGGAGACTTCCAATTAACCACTGTTTTCTCTCCCTCTCCTTTCAATATAGCTATGACCTTTCCAAACTCTTCTTTCTCTGTAATCTCACGCAGACCTATCTTCTCTGATAATTCAACTGGAACCATAATCTTCATGCTTCCAGTTGATAGCCTGATCACATAATATTTATGGCTTTCATTTAGAACATTATGTTCTTCAATCGCCTCAATGATACCAGCCCCTTGAAGGGGATGAACTATAGCGGTTCCTTCCTTAAACATCTTAATTATTAAATATAATTTACTTAAGTAAATTATATTATTTTAATAATTAATAGTCAAGATATTTCTGCGAGATGATATTACTATTTCAAAATGATATGGGTGTGGCTATTTTGGGACGACGCTCAAAACAGGCTTCCATATTCCTTTTGGATATAATTTTTCCTGATCCTTCTGGATATGGAATGACCAATAATCCTCAAAATCACCACTTACTTCTTT
>JAGUXG010000017.1 GCA_020061965.1 bacterium | reverse complement strand
GAAGAATGGGTTGCTGAAAGAGAATGAATCATTATCTGGCGATGATGTGATGGAGGGGCTGACAGCAGTTATAAGCATCAAGGTAAAAGATCCTCAGTTTGAGGGACAGACTAAGGCAAAGCTTGGAAATAGCTGGGAGACAAGGTTGAGCCAAGAAAGGAGTTTATCACCAGCCATGCCTTAGAGGTGAAGGACATGGATGTTTGAAAAAATGTAACACTTTAGCCATCTTAAAGTAAAATTAAAAAGGATTCAAGGAATCAAGGGGTCGAGGGGTCAAGTGAAGGTAAAATTTATTAATTCTTTGTAACACTTTACCCATCTGAAGTAAGAACTTTGGTAATCGGTAATCAGTTATCGGTGTTAACGCTTTATCTGAATTGCCGATCACCTGATTACCGATAACCTATAACCTAAATTTCCATTATACTTCACTTGGCTAAATAGTTACAATTCTTCAAACGCTTGAATCCTGGAACCCTTGACCCCTTTTTTGCAATGAATTCCTTCACTTAGGTAAATAGTTACAAAAAATGTATGCCCACTCAGTCAATAAAGAAGGTAAGTGGCATAGTTTGATTGAACATCTTGAGGGTGTAGCCAGGCGTGCAGGAGCGTTTGCAGAAAAGATTAACTCAAAGGAGTTGGGCTGGTGTGCTGGACTATGGCATGATTTGGGCAAATTCCATTCAGATTTTCAGAAATATCTTGTCAGTCCAGAGGAAAAGCAAAAGATTGATCATTCGAGTGCTGGTGCAGTCTTGTCAGCTTCTAAACTTGGACCGATTTTAGCGTATCCTATTGCTGGTCACCACGCAGGGCTTGCTGATTCTTGCGATTTGAAAGAGCGACTCTCTGATAAAGGCAACAATCAAAGGGTGAAAGAGGCTATTGAACTGGCACAAAAGCATTTACCGGACCAGCCAACACCTTCTCTTCAGTCTCGTCTGAATAATCCTTATCAATGCGAGCTATTTATCCGCCTGCTCTTCTCCTGTCTGGTGGATGCAGATTTCCTTGACACAGAAGGACATTTTGATCCTGAGCAAGCTAAAATAAGGGGTGAGTATCCTTCCCTTTCTACCCTTTGGGATAGATTCAAGGTCAATCAAGATAAACTAACTGGTAAACAGTTTAATTCGCTAAACACCATTCGCCACGAAATCTATTCTGCCTGCCTTGAGGTTGCTGAGCTTTTACCTGGTATTTTTAGGCTTACAGTTCCCACAGGCGGTGGAAAAACCCGTTCTGGTATTGCCTTTGCCTTGCGTCATGCCATCAAATATAATTTAGATAGGGTGATTGTCGCTATTCCGTACACCAGTATCATTGAGCAGACCGCAGATGTCTATCGCCAAATCTTCGGGTCTGATGCGGTCTTAGAGCATCATAGCGGCCTTAACAGTGAAGATGAAAAAGCCATGTTGGCCTCAGAAAACTGGGATGCTCCGATTATAGTCACTACTACTGTCCAGCTTTTTGAAAGCCTCTTTGCCAACAGAAGCAGTCAATGCCGGAAATTGCATAACATTGCCCATAGTGTATTGATTCTTGACGAGGTGCAGACTCTACCTACCGAACTACTGTCGCCTATACTAAATGTGTTACAAGACCTCTCTGATAATTATGGAGTTACTGTGGTTCTATGCACTGCCACCCAACCCGCCATAACTGATCCTAACAGCCCTTACCTGAAAGGGCTTTCCAATGTTCGTGAAATTATCCCCAATCCAGAAGCACATTTTGATGCCCTTAAGCGAGTAAGATATGAGCCTGTTCAAATCTGGACATGGCAACAGGTGGCCTGTGAAATGAAAACAGCCGACCAATGCCTTGTCGTAGTCAATACCAAAAAGGATAGCCTCAGCCTGCTTGATGCATTAGGTGATCCAGAGGCACTTCATCTTTCCACTCTCCTCTGTGGCGCCCATCGTAGAGAAGTATTAGAAGAGGTGAAAAGACGACTGGCAAATAATGAGCCTTGTCGATTAGTCTCTACCCAGGTGGTAGAGGCTGGAGTCTCCCTTGATTTTCCAATGGTCTTACGGGCAATGGGTCCGCTTGACAGAATTGTCCAGGCAGCAGGCCGCTGCAATCGGGAAGGATGGCTAAAAGAAGGCAGAATGATCATCTTTATTCCAGAAGAAGGAAAAACCCCTCCAGGCGACTATCGCACAGCAACAGATGAAACAAAGGAACTTTTGTCTCGCGATGGAGTGGATATGCATAATCCCTTCCTTTACGAACAATATTTCAGACGGCTCTACCAGACAGTTGAACTAGACAAGAAGAATATCCAGGAAAGCAGAAAAGGACTGAATTGCGCAGAGGTAGCTCTGAAGTTTAAGCTGATCAGTGATGCAACTGTGCCAGTCATAGTGCGTTATCATCAGGATAAAGTGGCCAGGTTGTTGGAAGATTTAAGGCGAGACGGTATCACTTGTAGTCTTATGCGTCGTCTTCAGCCTTACATTATATCGGTTCGTGCTCATCAATTATCACGATTACAAAGAGAACAACTTATTCAGGAGATATCACCTGGATTATGGCAGTGGAATGGAGGATATGACCCTGTTCGAGGGTTGACTGAGGATGCCCGAAATCCTGAAGAACTGGTATTTTAGCTTGACCAGAAACAACTCTTGATATATAATAATTTCAGAAATTCCTATTTTTCGCAAGCCTTGATGAAAGATTATCTTTATATTTTTTTGCTCTTAGCAAAAAAATATCATCCGTACTTTTATGGCGAAAAATAGGAATACGATGAAAAAATCTTCAAAATCAAAGATTTTTTCATAATATTTTTGAAGATTTTTTCTTTTATTTCCCAT
>JAGUXG010000183.1 GCA_020061965.1 bacterium | reverse complement strand
ATTTGAAGATTTTTTCTTTAATTTCCCATTTTCCTTTCAATTTGTTAAACCTTATCAAAGGGTGCGGAAAATGGGAAATTTAGGATGTTGTAAGTTGTATGTTATTTGTTCTACTTCTTCAACCTACAACTTATAACCTACAACAAAAATTTTCGGTAAACCTGTTGCTTTTGGGTATATATGACTTATAATTCTTCTTACGCTATCTTTTACTTATCTCCTTTATCAGTAGCGGCACTATCTCAAATAGATCTGCGACTATGCCATAAGTGGCTATATCAAAGATTGGGGCTGAGGCATCTTTGTTTATGGCCACAATACAATCAGATGTCCTCATTCCGGCTATATGCTGAATAGCCCCTGATATTCCGCAGGCAATATAGAGCTTTGGGGAGACTGTCTTTCCAGTTTGACCAACTTGATGAAGATGAGATATCCAGCTGCTATCTACTGCTGCCCTTGATGCACCAACAGCACCACCGAGTAATCTTGCCAACTCCTCTAAGAGCTTGAAGTTTTCCGCTGCCTTCAGCCCTCTTCCACCTGAAACAATAACATTTGCCTCCTCTATCCCTGGTCCAGATGCATACTCCTTTATAAAATCCAGCCTCTTTGCCTTTGGTCTGATAGAAGATAGATCTTCTATAATCTCTATAACCCTACCTTTTCTTTGATTGTCAGGTGGTAGTGGCTTCATCACCCGAGGTCTCACCGTAGCTATCTGTGGCCTTCTTTTGGTGATGATTGAAGCCATAATATTCCCGCCAAATGCAGGTCTTATCTGAACAAGCCTCTTTTCTTCATCTATTCGTAGCTCTGTGCAGTCAGCAGTGAGGCCTGTCCTTAATCTGGCAGCTATTCTTGGGGCAAGAGATCTGCCAATAGGTGTGGCACCTATAAGAACAATCTCAGGTCTTCTTTCAAAGATGAGCTTTGCCAGAAGGGTTGTATATATTTCGTCTTGGTAGTAGGCCAGGTTTGGATAATCGCAGGTCAAGACCTCATCTGCCCCACCTGTTATAAGGGTCTTCGCAAGCTCTTTAACCCTTTCTCCAAAGAGGACTGCTGTGAGACTTGTCTTTAACTCATCAGAGAGCCTTCTTCCTTCACCCAATAGCTCAAGGCTAATCCCTTTCAGCTTGCTCTCTGTTTGTTCAATAAAGACCCAGACCCCAGAAAAACAAGAGGTGTCGTATTGGACATCCTCTATCTTAATCTTGATAGCAGATTCTTTGCACTTATCAACACAGGCGCCGCAGAGGTTACACCCCTCTTTAATGAAAACCATCTTCTCCTTCAGCTCTATCAAGCCAAAGGGACAGCCCTTTGTGCATATCCCGCAACCTGTGCATAGCTCTTTGATAATTTCAATCATTTATGGTAAATGCTCTAAATCTTCTAAATCCTTGTGCCTTCCACTTGCTTTCTTGTTCTTTTTAAGATCATCAATTGATATAAAGTTGACGGCTATTCCGTCAATATCAACTACTTCCCGTCTTTTATAGCATTCTGCAAAATCTACTCCAGAAACCCCAGTGATGACCTCTATTCGCACTGGTGGATACCCAATTCTAATCACCTTGTCTTTTTCCAAAAACAAACTTTCCGAAATATCATTGGCAGACATACCAAAGTCGCAAAATACTTCATTCACCTTACGAGCGTTATCTGGAGCAATAGCTATCCAGATATCCATATCGCCTGTTGCTCGCGGATACCCATAATAACCAACAGCATATCCGCCAACCAATAAATACTTAACTCCTCGCAAGTTCAGAAGTCTCAAGAAATCTTTGAAGTCTGGATGTAACCCTATCTTGCCCATACACCATTTTTCTATGCAGTTCTATAGCAGCTAATCGTTCCTGTGTATTTTTGGAGAGCCAGAAAGCCTTCTCTTCATTTATGTCATCAAGAGTTCCAACCGACAACACCTTTTTATCAAGTCGTGGCAATTTATTCATTTATCCATTATATTTATTCATTGCCTTATGAAGCCCTTCTTCTATAATGGCAATAGCAGCATTCTTTGCTTTCTCGCAAGCTATGATGAGCAATTTTTTCTCATCTTCAGAAGGAATATCAAGGACAAAATCTTCAGCGGTTATATCTTCTTCTGGTCTTCCTATGCCTACCCTTATTCTGGCAAAATGATTACCCAGACTTGAGATTACAGATTGAACGCCTTTGTGTCCACCAGAGCCACCCATTTGCCGTATCTTGATCTTGCCGACTGCAACATCCATATCATCATAGATTAAGACTAATAGGTCAGGCCTAGTCTTTTCATAAAGGCTAAGGATGGCTCTCCCCGAATGATTCATAAAGGTGAGAGGTTTGACGAGAAACAGTTCTTTTCCCTTCTTTTCTCCAACTAAAACATCATCTGCTTTTTTTAAGGCAATCTTCAGTTCTTTGCTTATCAAGTCTATAACCCAGAATCCTACATTATGCCTTGTTTTTTCATATTCTGGGGTAGGATTGCCAAGACCTGCAAAAAGGAGCTTCATTCTTCTTCCTTCTTTCCTTTGCTTATCACCTCAGGCTCTGCTGCCTCTGTGCTTTCAGTTGTCACTTCTTCGATGACCCTTGGTGGAAGAAGAGAGGCAATAAGTTTATCCTCTGGTTCTAATATCTCTATCCTGCTATCAACCGGAATATCTTTCACATAGAGGCGGTCTCCTATCTTTAACTGTTCTATATTTACTTTTATTGCGGAAGGTATATCAGTCGGAAGCGATTTTATATTAAGTTTGTGGGTCTGTTGATCTAATACTCCACCATCCTTTGCTCCATCAGGTGTTCCAATAAGCTCAACCTCCACCTCTACCTCTATCTTCACATCTTTAGAAACCCTCATAAAGTCTATATGAATAATCTTGTTTTTGACAGGGCAAATCTGTTTTTCCTTTATAATGACAGGTTCTGACTCACCTATTCCAGAAAGCTCAAAGATATGAGTGCCCTTTGCTTTGTGAAAAGCTACCTCTAAGTCTTGTAGAGAAAGAAGAAGATCTTCGGTCTCCTTTCTTCCTCCATAGAGAACAGCAGGGACAAAACCTTCTCTTCTCTTTGCTCCAAGATACCATTTTCCCTTACCCTCTCTCTTTTCTGCTGTAATAATTGTTGTCTTTTCCATTTTTTTAAGAATTTCTTTTTTTGTTCTGGCTATGCCAAACCGTAATTTCCCATTTTCCGCACCCTTTGATAAGGTTTAACAAATTGAAAGGTTTAATTTAGAGCAAAAAGATAATCTTGCATCAAGGGTAGAGAAAAATAGGAATTTATTGCTTCTATCAAGAAATATTTACTGAAATAAGGAGCTTATAGATGTCTCCTCATTTATCCTCCTTATTGCCTCTCCAAATAGGCTGGCTACAGACAGTACTGTTATCTTTTTGCTCTCCCTCCTTAAAGGAATGGTATTTGTAGTGACTAACATTGAAACATCCTTTGACTCCTCTAACCTTTCTATAGCGTCTTTTGATAAAACAGGGTGAGTGCAGAAGACAGAGACGGAGCTTGCACCCTCTCTCTTTAGAGCAGCCGCAGCCTTTAGCACTGTTCCTCCCGTATCAATAATATCATCAAAGATTATCGCCTTTTTGCCCTCTACCTCACCGATCACATGCATAACCTCTGTTAAGTTCTTCTCTGGTCTTCTCTTGTCAATGATAGCCAAAGATGCATCAAGCCTCTTGGCTACAGACCTTGCTCTCTCTGCCCCACCTGTATCTGGCGAAACAATCACTAAGTTATCCCCACCATTATTTTTGAAGTAGTCAACCATGATTGGAGAGGCAATAAGGGGGTCAACAGGTATATCAAAAAAACCCTGAATTTGCCCGGCATGAAGGTCCATAGTCAGGACTCTATGGCCACCAGCAGAGACTAAAAGATTGGCACAGAGCTTTGAAGCGATAGAGACCCTTGGCTCTGTCTTTCTATCCTGTCTGGCATAGCCATAGTAAGGAATCACTGCTGTAATTCTTCTGGCAGAAGACCTTGTCATCGCATCAATAATAATGAGAAGTTCTATCAGATTCTGGTTTGTTGGCGGGGATGTCGGCTGGATGATATAGACATCAGCACCCCTTACATTCTCCTTTATCTTGACATGCGTCTCTCCATCAGCAAATTCACTAACCTCCATATCAGAGAGATTGATTTCAAGATAATCGGCTATCTCTTCTGCTAATGGCTTATTCGCCCTTCCTGAAAAGACCTTCAGTTTTTCCACAGGAAAAAAGTTTACCGCAGAAACCCTATCTTCGTCAATATATATTTTCTCACATATAATACCAAAACGAAGATCTCCTATTCTAGGGATGTTATAATGTCTAAAAGAAGATAAGATTGACAGCAATAAGATGATGAAGATATGAAAGGGAGAGGTATGTCTAATTATCTTAATCTTATCAGGATTTTTAAGTTGTAACAACCTTTTTAGTAAGGTTGGGGAAGTTCTGTCACAGCCTCTTTATTCTTGACATTTTCTTATGAATATCTGTCTTAATCTGCGATTTTATCTTTATCTCTGAATCAGAGTTGGCTGAAGGTTGGCAGGAGATATGGGTTCAAGTTTAATCTTCATCTGGGGGTGAGATTTTAGAAGAGCTACTTTAGGGGGTAATCCAGAGTCTATCTTACACTGCACGGTAAGGCTTCCTTTTGGTGTGGTTATCTGGACATCCTCACACAGACCCAATCTTTCTTTATCTGCCTTGTTCATCAGAAGCAAGGGAGATGGACAAAGTTCCATTAAAGACTTAGAAAAGGCTGAAGTTCTTCCTGAGTGGAATCTGGTAGGCTCTGTCAGAAGATAAAAGGGATAATCTTCGCTTTTCTCTATGGGTTTCGCAGAAGCAGGAATAACCTTGACTCTTTTTTCTCTTGTCTCTTTTGGAATATCGGATATGGGAGATTTTCCAGCTATTCTTTTGGCAATCTCCGTAATTATCTCTAAATCTGATTTAGCATCTCTTGGTGGGGGTGAACTCATATCTGTCTGTTGAATCTTGCCTTCAAAATTTGTGAATGTGCCTTTTTTCTCTAATCCAGCAGCTGCTGGCAGGACAACATCAGCAATTTTTGCTGTCTCTGTGAGATAGAGATCTGAGACAACGATAAATTCCTTATTCTGCAAAGCCTCAGCTGGAAGCTCGCAGCCCATAAGAAACAATCCCTTGGCAGAGGATATAAAGGATCTGTCTCTGTCTCCCAATACCTCAAAAGCACCCTGTTCATTACTTCTTTTGCCAAGAAGATGGAGTTTTGTCTTTCCTTTGAGGAGAAGAAGGGAAGAGGCTGCTCTGACTAAATCAGGGGTAGGGGACGACAAGATGATACAAGGGTTTTTGCTTTCAGCATAGATTCTGGTAGCAGCAAGGAGAGCTTCTCTATTTACACCAGACCTTTCTTCTGTCATATCTATGGTGTATTTTGCCAAATGGTCTTTAAGTGGTTCAAAGCCTTCTGCAATAAGATCTGCATTCTGCCAATTCTGTCTGAACATTTCAGCCATTATCCCATTTATAACGGTTATCTCTTGACCTGGTGTGACAAGAAGTTGATTGGAGGTCAACCTGCTTGCTTTTATTCTTCTTGGGCTGATGACGATAAGGTTTGCTTCCTGTCTCTTGACAGCATAATTGACAAAGGTAGAAGCAACAGGGTTTTCAGAAGATAGATCAGAGAAGAGCAAGATGCAATCAGAATTCTTTATATCAGCCATTTCACCCAATGAAAGACCTGTCTCAGAGAGAGCAGAAAGGTACTTCAGGTCTTCTGCACAAGCTATATTTTTATGTTCAAGTCCTTTGGCTGCAGATATCTCCTCATTCGTCAATCTCGGCGAAACAAGCAGACCCATTTCACCTTTTAGCTTTGAGAACTTGCTTACAATAAGATTGAACGCCTCATCCCAGTCTGATGGAATAAGCTTGCCATCCTTTTTGATTAAAGGTTGAGTAAGCCTATCCTCTGCATAGATATAATCAAACCCAAAATGTCCCTTAGCACAGACACCTCCCTCGTTCACACCAGTCTCTTTTGCATCTATTTTAAGAATTCTTCCATCCCTGCTCCTTGCTGTCAGGCTACAACCCACATTGCAATATGGGCAGATAATATCGGTATTGGTGAGCTCCCAGACCCGGGCATTAAATTTGAATAGCTTAGAGGTGAGTGCTCCTACTGGGCAGATGTCAATGCACTGTCCACAGAACTCACAGTCTAAAACCCTATCAAAGTCTGTGCCAATCTTTGCCTTTATCCCCCGATTGACAAAGGATACCTCAGCCACATCCTGTATCTCATCGCAAATTCTGGCACACTTTCCACATAAGATACACCTGTTCAGGTTTCTCTCAATCAAATGGCTTCTGTAATCTATGGGAAGATCGGACTTTTCTCCCTCAAACCTATTCTTTGAGACGCCATACTCATAGACTAAATCTTGTAGCTTGCATTCTCCAGCCTTATCGCAGACAGGACAGTCTAAAGGATGGTTGATAAGCAGAAGCTCTAAAATGGTCTTACGAGCCTTGATGAGGGCATCAGAAGTGGTTCTCACCACCATTCCATTTGTAGCTGGTGTTGTGCAGGAAGGGGTGAACTTTGTCCTTGATCCTTCTAACTCAACCAGACAGATTCTACAGGCACCAAAAGGGTTAAGTCTCTTATCATAGCAGAGTGTAGACACATTTGCTCCTGCTTTCTGAGCCGCCTCTAAAATGGTGGCACCATCTTCTATCTCAATCTCTTTTCCGTCAATAGTCATGGTTATCATTTGAACTCCTCTTCTATCTCTTTAGGTTTGGCAATATATTCTTTGGTCCATCTGAGCACCTTTTCAGCAAGATTTATAGCTTCATCCACATCTTGCTCGCTTATTTCTCCCCAATAGCCAGGGTATCGTGTTTCAATAGCATAAGGGGTTAAGATACCTGCATCAATAATATCCTGTGGCAGAAGAATTTTGGCTTCTGATAATATATCCAAAAGCTCCTCTATATCATGTGTCAATGGAAAATCCATCTTACAGAAGAGAAGGACAGCTTTTAATCCCTTTTCTACAGCCTGCTGAGCATGAAAACAGATCTGCTCTTCTAAAATATCTTCATTTTCCTCGCCAAGTTTAGCAAGTTTTAAGTCGCTTTCTGCATAAGCCAGCCATTCTTCTGGCAAAGCAAGTAGTCTTTTTCTATGTGGTTTCATAGACGACACTTCCATATTTTATTGCTTCTCTATAAATTAACCATGGCACATTTGCCAATTCTTTCAACTTGCTCTCTGATATGACCAATATATCCATAGAGATATGTATCCCTTTTAATGCATGACGAATTCTAATGCTTTCCTTGCGTGGGCTTTCAACCTCATTTTTGGTTACTATAAGAATATCAAGATCACTGTTTAAGTGGGTATTCCCCCGAATATAAGAGCCAAAAAGGATTATTTTTCGTGGCTGGCTAAGCTCTATAATCTTCCCGATAACAACTTGAACCTTTTCTGGAGTTATAACCCATTTATTACTCATATATTCATCCATTTATTCAATCTCAGCCATAGGAAGTTTTGAACAGGGATAACCAATAATGTTGCACCTGTATCAACCTTTGCCTCTACTTCAACAAAATCCCTATCCTTTAACGGATTTCGTATCTTTATTGTTGTATAAACTATACCCATCAGTTTAATCCCTCCTTTGTTCCTATGGTAAAGTAAATTGTCCATAGTCTATGGACCATCGACTATCGACCATTGGCTATTTATTATCACTCAATCGCCATAAATTTGCAAGAGGTGATACAGGTCTTGCACTTGATACACTTCTCTTTATCTATCACTGCCACCTGCTTCTTCTCCCATTTGATTGCGCTTACAGGGCAGTCTTTGGCACAGACGCCACACATCTTACAAAGCTCAGGCATCACCTCAAACTTTAATAGAGCCAAACAGGAATGAGCCGGGCAATATTTATCTTTGATATGTGCCTCATACTCAGAGCGAAAATACTTTATAGTGGTCAAGACAGGGTTCGGTGCTGTTTGACCAAGGCCACAAAGGGATGTATCTTTGATATCCTGAGCCAAATCCTCAAGCAACTCAATATCTCCTTCTTCTCCACTGCCAGCACAAATAGCCTCTAATTTATCAAGCATCACCTTTGTTCCTATCCGACAAGGCACGCATTTTCCACAGGATTCTTCCTGAGTGAACTCTAAAAAGAACCTGGCAATCCCAACCATACAGGTCAGCTCATCCATAACGACCATACCACCAGAGCCCATAATCGCACCTGTCTGGGTGATGGATTCATAGTCAACAGGTGTATCTATAAGGCTTTCCGGGATACAACCACCAGATGGACCACCAATCTGAACAGCCTTAAATTTACGCTTATT
>JAGUXG010000219.1 GCA_020061965.1 bacterium | reverse complement strand
TAAGTTTAGGATGTTGTAAGTTGTATGTTATTTGTTCTACTTCTTCAACCTACAACCTACAACAAAAATCTTCGCTAGACCTCGTGTTCCTTGAGTATATAACTTTCAATTATCTCCTTCGGTTGAAATATGCTTTAATCAGCTAAACATATACAAAGCCTTCAATAACCTCCATATTAATATTCCAAAGATACCATTATATAATCCTTCTATAAGGAGAGAAAGGATTGAAGGAGATGTCTGTTGTGAGACTATGGCGATAAAGAAAAGGATTATCCCCTGGATAATAGTAGCAAAAAATAGAATAGCAAACTGAATCTCTATCCTGTCCGGGTAAATCTTGTCAGCTACAAGGTTCACAGAGACAGAGACAATGGATTTGGCCAGGCCATTTGTTCCAAGCCTAAAGATTCCTACTGCATCCTGTAAAAGCCCACAGGCAAGCCCAACTAACCCAGAAGATGTGGAAGAAAAAGAGGGCGATAATAAGACTGTTATAATCAGAAGAAAATCAGGTTTTGCTCCGAATAACAAAAAGATATCAGAGAAAGAAGTCTGAAGCAAGAAGCAGATGCAGATAACAATGACAATATAAATAGACTTTTTCATTGCTGATTATCTCTTACCTGACCCATGAATGCTCACTTTTTATCGGACAATCACCAAAACCTCTCTCAATTTACTAATGTCAAAACCAGGTACTACTTTTATCTCTCTGAAGAGCCCCATCTTCTTTGGTCCAATCTTTCCGACCTTGCCTATCAATATTCCACCTGGAATATCCCTGTCTTCTAAGGTGACCACATCCTCTTTTGACTTTGGGTCTATGTGGCTTTCAATAAAGGATAAAGAAAGCCCTTCTTGTTCTCCAACTAAAATGCCTTTTTCGCAAGTTTCAGCAAGCATTGCTGGGATGAGAGAGCTTTTATCTGTGATAAGAAGGACAATAGAGGATCCCGAGAAGAGATCAATTATCCTACCCAGAAGAAGCTCTTTTTCTCCTTTGATAGTAACGACACAAAGACCCTTCCTGACACCGTCATCTGTCCCTCTGTCTATAACTATGGTTGAAAGAATGGAGGTTGGATCGTATCCTAAAATATTAGCTACTATTATCTTTCTGCCCAGTTTTTCTTTATAATCTAAAATCTCACGCAGCCTCACATTCTCTCTAAAAACATCTTCTTTGCTGGCTAATTTATCTGCGAGTCTTCCTATCTCGGTCTCTAATCCCGCATTCTCTTTCGCCAGCCTCTCATTCTCCTTGAGCGCACTATAAAGGCTACCAGACGAACCTCTTAACTTTGCACCCAAAGTTTCAATGGGAATCAGCACAGACCGTAAAGTTTTCCGAATAGAGATTGGATTGGTAATGAGCAGAATGATGGCGAGAAGGAAGATGACCGGGATTCTTACCTTCTTGAAGTAGAGGTTAGCCACTGGCCTCCTATCCTCTTTCTTGCCTTGCGGATATTCTTTAATTCCTCAAGGTATTTTCCTGTGCCCCTGGCTACACAGGTGTATGGGTCCTCAGCCACAGTCACATTCAACCCTGTCTCCTGCTTGATAAGTTCGTCCAATTTTTTTAACTGAGAGCTTCCACCAGCCATAATGATGCCTTTATCTACAATATCTGAAGAGAGTTCAGGAGGAGTCTCTTCTAAGGCACTCTTTATCACCTCAACAATAAAATTGATAGGCTCTCTAAGTGCAGTCCGTATCTTATCTGATGTAACCCTGAGTGTTCTTGGTAGGCCTGAAACTGCATCCCTGCCTTTTATCTCCATAGTCGATTCCTGAGGTAGGGGATAGGCTGATCCAATATTTATCTTTACCTCTTCAGCAGTTCTATCTCCTATGAGAAGGTTATGAGCCTTTCGGACATACTGGACAATGGCTTCATCCATCTCATTGCCAGCAATCCTTATAGATTTACAGACCACCATCCCTCCCAGTGAAATGATGGCAACCTCTGTTGTTCCTCCGCCAATGTCAACAATCATATTCCCTGATGGCTCATGGACAGGGATGTTCGCCCCAATTGCTGCGGCCATAGGTTCTTCTATGAGATACACCTCAAGCGCTCCTGCCTGCTCTGCAGCTTCAACAACAGCCCTTCTCTCAACCTCTGTGATTCCAGAAGGAATTCCAATCACTACCCGCGGTTTCACAAAGGTTCTTCGGTTATGCACCTTCTGGATGAAGTATCTAATCATCTGTTGGGTGACCTCAAAGTCAGCAATCACACCATCTCTGAGGGGTTGAATGGCAACAATGCTTGCTGGAGTCCTTCCAAGCATCCTTTTGGCATCATTCCCAACAGCTAGGACTTCTTTGTGATCTCTATTGATAGCTACAACAGATGGCTCACAAAGGACAATCCCTTCACCCTTCACATAGACAAGGGTATTGGCTGTTCCCAAATCTATACCTATATCATTTGAAAACAGACTGAATAATGAATTCAAAAACATATCCTTATTATATCAATCTCCTATTCTTCTTGTCTATTAAAAGATGGGAATCTTCTCTGCATCCGCCCATAGGTTTTCTACCTGATAAAATGCTCTGGTCTCCGTATCAAAGATATTTACTACGCAACTGCCATAATCTAAGAGAATCCAGCCCTTACCTTTCTCTTCTTTGTGAAGGCTCGTAACCTTCTTCAACCTTTTTTCTATTGCTTCGGCGATTGCTTTGATATGGGTCTTGGAATTTCCAGAAAGAAAGACAAGATAGTCAGTGATTATTGTTATATTCTTTACATTAAGGACAACCATATCCTCTGCTTTCTTAGATAAAGCTGCTCTTCCTGCTTCTTTAGCTATCTGTTTTGGATACATCTTAAAGAAATATAGTTATAGGCTGAAACTGACATCGGATGAAGAAGAGCGGATTTATTAAAGATATAGTTTATCTTTTTAATCATAACCTCTCTTAAGGCAAGGTCAATATTCTCTTTTGCCTTTTGCATTATGCTTTCATTGGGCCAGCTTTCAAGGTAGTCAGCAATATAGACAATCTTTGCTAAGAGAGACATATCTGCATCCCCTGTTGAATGAACCCTGATTGCCTGCAAAATCTCCTGGTCTTTTATCCCAAAATCCTTTTCTGCGATAATCGCACTCACTATCTGATGCCAGAGTCCTGGCTCTTTCTCCTCAATCTCATCTAAGGTAATATTGGCTTTTTTAATCCATCTCTTCATTTCATCCTTGGGCATCTCTTTAGCACAGTCATGCAGAATGGCACTAATTTCAACCTTTTCTTTAGCTATATCATAGCAGGAGGCTATCTTTAAGGCTATATCCATTGTTCTTTCAGTATGGATAAACCTCTCCTCTGTCATTATGCCCTTGACCTTTTCATTTATATAAGTTGTTTTCATATATATATTCCTCAACCCTCTCTGGCACTAAGTATTTTATGGACCTTCCTTTCTTTATCCTTCTTCTTATTTCAGAGGATGAAATGGCAAGGGTAGGGGAGGTAATTATTTCTATCCTTGAATTTGTATCTTCTATCGGAAAACCATGCCTTGTCACTGCAACAAACTTTACCTCTCTAAAAAGGTCGTCTATCTCTTTCCATTCTTTAAGCTCGGAAATTGTATCCGATCCAATCACAAAGTAGAATTCAGTCTCTTTATAAATTATCTTAAGTTCTTCTACTGTATCCTTTGTATATGAACATTCTTTTTTCTCAATCTCTAATTTAGATATGGAAAAATAAGGGTTTTTTGAAGTAGCTATTTTAAGCATATTCAACCTGTCCTGGCAAGAGGCAACAGGCAGACATTTATGAGGTGGAAGCCCTGAAGGAACAAAGATTAAATCTGAAAGATTGAGACATTCTCTTGCTGCTTCTGCTACCTGCAGATGACCAAAATGAACAGGGTCAAAGACACCTCCAAATATTCCAAGCCTATTCATGTATCTCAAAACTGAGGCATCACTATTATACTCAAGGAACACGAGGTCTAGCGAAGATTTTTCTTGTAGGTTGTAGGTTGAAAAAGTAGAACAAATAACATACAACATCCTAAACTTACAACCTCAGGCTTTCTTTGTAAACCTGATTTACTTGGGTATGCCCTCATATTCCACACTCACTGGCAATAACCATCCGTTCCACTTTCCTTTCTGCCAAAGCTAAAGCAGCATAAGCCTTTCTTATCAACTCAGTATGGCTGCCTGCCATAGAATCAGGATAGCAGGCTATTCCTATGATAGGTTTTATTCCTATCTTTTTCTCTATCTCCTCCCGTATCCTATTAGCTAATATCTTTATCTTGTCCTCACCTGTTCGCAAAGCCAGAATAAAGAAGGTATTGTTTTGGTATGTGACCATATCATCTGCCCTTGTCTGAGAGTTAATAACCAGACCCAACCTCTGAGCATCTAAAGCAAGGTCTTTTCCTGTCCGCAGGATAATCAAAGAAAGGGGCCTACATAACCTCATACTTCTTGCAAACTCTTCCTTCAGTTTACCTTCAAAGAATGGATAGGCAAATAAAGCTGTGCTCTTGTCGCAGATACTGAGCAGCATTATCTCTTTATCCAATCTTTCATTTTTAATGCGGATGCTTATAATCTTTCCAACCAACTCCATAAACATCCTATCTTTCTCCTCAAACCTCTTTTTTACTCGCCATCCACAGAAGAGAACGCCATTTATCCCTTCTAAAAACAGGGGTACGGCAATAAGAGAGACTATCTTTTGTCTTTGGAAAAATGTGTAATCTGGTCCTGTCTTTATATAGGTATCCCCGACCACAATACTCTCCCCTTCTTTAGCTACTTGACCAATAAGCCCATCTCCAATCCTGAAAGAAGGGAATTCCACACTCTCGCCCTTTGTTGCAACTGCCTCTAATCCACCTGAGCTTAGATTAAAGAGGAAAACAACTGCCGAATCTGGACATAGATAATGGACAACATAGTCAAGTGAATAAGAGAGCCATTCTGCCTCATTTGATACCCCATCTATCTTTATGGATATATCATAAAGTTCTTGTAATCTGTCAACCTCCTGGTTAATATCGCAAAGTGCAGCCTGAATCTTTGGTTGAAGCATCTTCGCCTTTTGTCTCTGGTCTTCAAGCTCACCTTCAGCAATCTTTGTCTCTGTAACAAGAAAGGAACACATACCAGCCGTAGCAAAGAAGAGCGGGATTCTTACCATAAGATGAGAAGGAATAATAGATTCTCCAGACAAAAACGAGGCAACCAAATATATTATAGAGATTCCAAAGGACAGAAGAAAGGTTGGCAAAACTTTATAGTAGCAAGCCCCAAACATAATGATGAGAAGATAAAAGAGATAGAATGGACTCTCTATACCACCCGTTGAAAAGATTAGGCTGGTGATAAAGAATGTATCAAGGGCACTTTCAGCGTAACATATCTTAAAGGAGGTGCCTTTGTGTAAGTAAGAAGATATATTATAAATGATAAGAATGAAAAAAGGGATATAAGTATGAGGAGCAGTAATCTTCTCTTTATCAAAAAGCTGGAGGGTTAAAAGAGACAAAACAATCATTAGCCATCGTATTTTGTTAGCTATCCCAAACATCCTTTTAGATAAATCCATAGCCTTTATGATACTATTATCTGATCAACTGTGTCAACATTCTTTTCTTTTGACAGGCTTCTAATCTTTGCCATATTCTTAAGGTCATCTTCCTCCTCTTTCTTTGGTGTTTCAAGGATAAGAGGGAGTTTCCCAAGAAGGGGATGGTTGACTATTCTTGAAAAACCACTGAGACCAATCTTACCCTCTCCAATATGTTCATGCCTATCTAAATGTGAACCACAGTCACCTTTGCAGTCGCTTCCATGTAAAATCTTTACCTTAGAAAGCCCGATTATATTATTAATCATCTTGAGCGTTTCAGAAAGCCTATTCTTAAGATCATAGCCAGCCATATATAAATGGCAAAGATCAAGACAGACTCCAATTCTCTCTGATTGCTCACATCCATCTATTATCTGCTTAAGTTCCTCTAATCGAACACCGACTTCTGTGCCTTGGCCGGCGGTGTTTTCTAAAAGCAATTGCACTTTATTCTTGACAGAGGAGAAAGCTATATCTATTGACTCTATCACCCTTTGTATTCCTGAGGCAGTCCCTGAGCCCAGATGTTTTCCTGGATGAATCACGAGGTACAGTGCGGAAAGTCTCTCTGCCCATTTCAAATCAGAGATAAGCATATGGACACTCTTTTCAATCAAGTCTGGGTCAGGGGAAGCAAAGTTTGGAAGGTAAGGAATATGAATAACCAATGGCTCAATCCCCTTCTTCTTTAACCCATCTTTGAAGGCTGAAATATCCTCTTCTGAATAGTCCTTTGGACTTGCCCAGCTCCTTGGGTTTCTGGTGAATATCTGCAGGGTATCACAATCCAAAAAAACCGCCCTTTCTAGAATATTTATTAAGGGACCAGAGATAGAAATATGCAATCCAAATTTCATTAT
>JAGUXG010000133.1 GCA_020061965.1 bacterium | reverse complement strand
TTGATATAGTAACATCAATTATTAAAAAATGCTTGACAAGATAGGCGATTTTTGTATAAATTACCATAAATTCTAAAAAAGGAGGTGAGATTAGATGACAAAGACAGATTTAGTAGATAAAGTTGCAGATATTGGATTGACGAAGAAGCAAGCCCTTTCTGCAGTAGATGCAGTCATAGATGGAATAACATCTGCCCTTAAGAAAGGCGGCAAGGTCCAGATTATCGGCTTCGGTAGCTTCTCAGTCAGAAAGAGAGCGGCAAGAGCAGGCAGGAATCCTCAGACAGGAAAAGAGATCAAGATTCCAGCCAGGAAGATTCCTGTCTTTAAGGCAGGGGAATCCCTGAAGAGAGCAGTTGGCTAATAAGGAGAAAAGAGGGGAGAGAGGAGGGAAGTCTTCTTCTGTCCCCTCTTTGTATATTTTTTATGGTTAATATTCCAGATAAGCTTTTTTGGACAATAAGAGAGGCAGCGAAAATCTTGGAAGTGCCAGCGTATGTTCTGAGATATTGGGAGGATAAGTTCAGTCTTGTTAAACCCAAAAGAACAGAGGCAGGTCATAGAAGATATAAGAAGGAAGATATAGAGATTCTTCTTTACATAAAAGAGCTTCTGTATAATAAGGGTCTTACAATAGAAGGGGCAAAGAAGCATCTTAGAAATAAAGAGAAGAGAACAGACCTTTCTGAAATAAAGAATGAGCTTAAAAAGATATTAGAAATACTTAGTTAAACCCAAGTAAATCAGGTTTACAAAGAGAGCCTGAGGTTGTAAGTTTAGGATGTTGTAAGTTGTAGGTTTGAGCCTTATCTGTTCTACTTCTTCAACCTACAACCTACAACAAAAATTTTCGGTAAACCTCGTGTTATTTGAGTATAAATGTAGCGGGGCGTGGCGCAGCCCGGTTTAGCGCACCAGCATGGGGGGCTGGGGGTCGGCCGTTCGAATCGGCTCGCCCCGATAAAAAATAATGGGAGGGAAAAATAATGAGTACAATTGTTGATGTCTTGGCGAGAGAAATATTGGATTCAAGGGGGAATCCAACTTGCGAGGTTGAGATTGAGTTGGAGAATGGCTCTTTTGGTAGGGCATCCGTCCCCTCAGGTGCTTCAACTGGAACGCATGAGGCAGTAGAACTTCGTGATGGAGGAGAAAGGTTTCTTGGAAAGGGTGTTCAAAAGGCTGTAGAGAATGTAAACACTATTATTGCCGAAGAGATTGTAGGAGAAGATGCCAGAGATCAGCGACATATAGACCAGATTCTGATAAACTTAGATGGAACAGAGAATAAGAGTAGATTGGGAGCCAACTCTATCTTAGCTACATCCCTTGCTATAGCAAAGGCAGCAGCTTGTTCTTGCGAACTTCCTCTATATCAATATCTTGGAGGACCAAATGCACACCTGCTTCCTATCCCTTTCTGCAATATTATCAATGGCGGAAAGCATTCTGATAATAAACTTGATATTCAGGAGTTTATGATAGTTCCCCATAAGGCGGATAGCTTTGCTTCTGGTTTAAGGAAGGTTGTAGAGGTTTATCATGCCTTGAATGGAATACTCAAGAAAAAAGGACTTTCCTGTTCCCTCGGTGATGAAGGAGGGTTTGCTCCAGATATATCCTCGACAAAAGAGGCTTTAGATATGATTCTTTCTGCTATCTCTGCGGCAGGCTATAAACCAGAAGAAGAGATTGCCATTGGCCTTGATGTTGCTGCCTCAGAGCTTTATAAAGATGGAAGGTATAGCCTTGAAGAAAAAGAGTATACATCATCCGAACTAATAGACTTCTATGAATCTATAATTAAAGACTATCCCATTATCTCCATCGAGGACGGCTTAGCAGAGGATGATTGGGAAGGGTGGTGTGAGATGACAAAGAGATTGGGAAATATTCAACTTGTAGGGGATGACATCTTTGTCACCAACCCAAAGAGATTTAAAGATGGGATAGAAAAAGGGATAGCCAACTCTATTTTGATTAAGCTCAATCAGATAGGCACCCTAACAGAGACCCTTGATGTGATTGAACAAGCAAAGAGAGTTGGTTACTCTTTTCTTATCTCTCATAGGTCAGGAGAGACAGAGGAGTCGTTTATTGCTGACCTTTCTGTCGCCACAAACTCTGGCAAGATAAAGACAGGGGCTCCTGCAAGGATGGATAGGTGTGCCAAGTATAATCAATTATTAAGGATTGAAGAAGAGCTTGGTCTTTCTGGAATATATGCTGGAAAAGGTTGATTGGAAGAAGGTAGCGAGGTTTTTCTTTTTCGCCACATTAGTTTTATTAGGTGGCGGAATGATTTTGATAAACTATCTTAAAGAGGCGAAGCTCCAGGAAAAAAAGGTGTATTACAAGACTAAAATTTCGCAAATAAGGAAAGAGAATGAGGATTTAATGAAAGAAAAAAGAGAGCTTCAAGAAAGAGATTCAGAAGCTACAAAAAAGCAGCTTCGAAAAGAAGGGTTTGTGAAAGAGGGTGAAAAGGTTATTAAGTTTTCAAAATGATATGGCGAGGTAGCTCAGTTGGTAGAGCGCGGGACTGAAAATCCCGGCGTCAGGGGTTCAATTCCCTTCCTCGCCATTTTTTTTGTAACTATTTACCCTATTGAGTTTTCTCCGTACCTCCGTGGTTAATTTTAGATGTCTAAAGTGTTACGAAAGATTCTTGTAGTTACAGGAGGAAGGGCTGATTGGACGCCACTTTTATCTGTGGTCAGGGCAATAGATAGAGCTGAAAACCTCTCTTTATCTCTGATAGCTACAGGCTTGCACCTCCTTGGCGAATTTGGACTCACCTTTACTCAAATTAAAGAAGAATTTAGCAGCGTCTGCAAAGTCCCTTTTTACAAAAGAAATGAACCTCTTTTTTTATCCTTCTCCAAAGGGGTCTCTTCTCTGGGAGACGCATTTTGCAGGATAAAACCTGATATAATTCTCGTCTTAGGAGATAGGGTTGAGGCATTTGCAGCAGCTACCTCTGCTTTCTTGCTTCAGATTCCACTCGCTCATATCCATGGAGGAGAGAGAACTGTCTCTGGTCATATGGATGAATCAATGAGGCATTCTATAAGCAGATTTGCGGCTATTCACTTTGTTGCCACATCTGAAAGTAGGGATAGGCTTCTTAAGATGGGAGAGGAAGAATGGAGAATCCACAAGGTTGGAGCCCCTGCCTTAGACCTTATCCTTTCTACTCAAGATATTTTTTTGCCAGGAGCAGAAAAATATGATGGAGATTTTCTTATATTCTGCTATCATCCAGTGAGCGTTGAAAAAGAGAGCAGTTTTAAGCAGGCAAAAGAAGCCCTATCTGCCATAAAAGAGCTTGGGATTCAGACGATGGTTATATTTCCAAATATGGATCCTGGTTATGAAGGGATAATCAAAGCGATTGACGAGCCAGACAATGAATTTATAGTGAAAAAGAACCTGTCTCCATCTCTCTATTTCAATCTTCTGAAAAAGGCATCTTGTCTGGTTGGAAACTCATCCTCCGGGATAATTGAGGCGCCGTTCCTTGGAGTTCCCTTAGTGAATATTGGCTCAAGAAACAAGGAGAGAGAACACTCTGATAGTGTTTATTTTGTTCCTTGTAGAAAAGAGGAGATAAAAAAAGCAATAAGAGAAGCAATAAGCCCTCAAGGAAGAGAGAAGGCAAAGAGGTGCAAAAAGATTTATGGAGATGGAAAGGCATCTGAAAGAATAGTTAAAGTATTAGAGGAGATAGAATTAAACTCTAGACTTTTGACAAAGCAAGTGACATATTAGGTAAGCGCGAACTATTATACTCAAGAAACATAGGTCTACCGAAAAAATATGTGATAAAAGGGGTCAAGGATTCAAGGGGGGACAGTCTTTCAAGGATTTAATGATTTCGCTT
>JAGUXG010000156.1 GCA_020061965.1 bacterium | reverse complement strand
TTCAAATGTCAAAATCCAAATGTCAAATCAATGTCAAATGCCCAAATGTCAAAGGGTTTTGGTCATTTGAACTTTGGATTTCATTTGACATTTAAGCTTTGGAATTTAGATTTTTGACAAAGTTGAGGACATAATTCACCAGAGGAAAAAGATTTGACAAGATAACAGGATAGACATCTGACTGCAAAAAAGGTTGACATCAGCAGATAAAGATGGTATCTTAAAGTGATATGGGATACGAAGGATTTTATACAGAGGAAAAAATAAATTCAATTCTCTCTCTCATGGTAGAAAAAAAGGCTTCTGACCTCTATCTTGTTGTAGGCATACCTCCTACATTAAAAGAGAAAGGTGGTGCTCTCAAACAATTAGATTATCCAACCCTTAACCCAGCTGATACAGAGGATATTGTCTCCTTTCTTGGAAAAGATAGGATGGATAAGATAATGGAGAAAAGAGAAGAAGATGTTGACATATCCTATGAACTTGTTGGAAAAGCCCGCTTCAGGATAAATATCACCCATTCATTTTCCAATTATGGGCTGGTAATGAGGAGAATCCCGCTTGAGATTCCAAATATAGAGGATTTAGGAACATCCCCTGAGGTTACAAAGAGACTAAAGATGGTTTGTAACTACAAAGATGGCCTAATTCTGGTCACAGGTCCAACTGGCTGTGGAAAGTCAACAACATTAGCGGCTATGATAAAAGAGATGAGGATGAAGAAGGTTGTAAGCTTAGTGACAATTGAAGACCCAATAGAGTTTGTCCATAGGCCAATTCCTGAAAGGAGTGATGTGGTTATTCAGCAAGAGGTGGGGATAGATACACCCAGTTTCTACGAGGGGTTGCGGACTGTTCTGCGAAAGAGACCAAATGTTATTCTGGTAGGTGAGATACGGAGCACAAGGGAGATGGAAGAGGCAATCGTTGCTGGAAATACCGGGCATCTTGTTCTTGGAACACTCCATACGAGAAGTGCAGCCCAGACGATTGATAGAATTGTGTCTTTGCTACATGGAGTGGCAAAAGAGTATGCTTACAAAGAGGTGGCTGAGGTAGCCAGGTGTTTTATTTCCCAGCAGCTGATTCCAAGGGCAGATGGAAATGGCTGGCTCCCTGTCTGCGAGATATTGGCAAATACGCCATATGTAGCTGATATAATTATAAAGGGTGCGGATTTTATGCAGTTAAAGGGTGCGTTAGAGGGAAAGACGCGCTCCGAAGAGATAATTTCATTAAATATCGACCTATTCAACAGATGGCAAAGGAAAGAGATTAAACAAGAAGATGCATTGGCCATTTCTTATGATCCAACAGACTTTGATCTGAAGATTAGAAGGTTTGGTTTTAATAAAGAGGAGAATACTTCCGAAGATAAAGGCTTTCTCTTTAAGGATATTAAATGACTAAGATAGGTTGTCTGATATATACCCAAGGAACACGAGGTCTTGCAAAAATTTTTGTTGTAGGTTATAAGTTGTAGGTTGAAGAAGTAAAATAAATAACATCTAAACCTACAACTTACAACATCCTAAACTTACAACCTCAGGATCTATTTGTAAACCTGATTTACTTGGGTATATAATAACCCTTTTTGTAAGGTGGGGGAAGTTCTGGCTGACGACTGAATGCTTACTATTGAAGCCTTCTTCCAATCAGTGCTCCTATTATTCCGCAGAGAAAGAATATTCCTGTCTTTACTGGACCAAAGACAATAATCAATAAACCTATTAAAAGCCCAATGACAAGCCCTACTGCAGGGCCTGGATTGTCCCTCATCCACTCTTCTAACCGAGCCAAAAAGTTATTCAATTAAAAAGCCCTCCTTCTCTTTATCCCCTTTATAGACACCTTCTTTTTATAATCTTTAATAGAGAGAACCTCTTCAAGAAGATAGACTAAATTTTCATTTATCTTACTGCCCAGAAGATCCATCTTCTGATTTGCCCCAGCCATAATTCCTACTTTGACAGAGAGCTTGCCCCTTTTTATAGAGATATTTGGGGTAGCAGAATAGACACCTTCAAGACCGACCATTCCCTCTATTAAATCAGAGATAGCCTTTTTTGTTATCAGGACATCTCCATATTTGTTCTCTATCTCTATGGCCTTCTCCTCAGTAAAGTATCTCTTGTCAAAAAAGAAGCAAAGGAAGGAAACGATTATTGAGCCCATCCCTATCCCTATGCCATTTGTGCCTTCAAGAAAGAGGAAAAACTTTGAGGGTGATATAGCCCCAAACCCTATCATTATCAAAACCCAGCCTCCTCCAATCAAAAGAAAGGTAGATAGTAATATTGAGAGCCTCAATAAAAATTTCACTTTACCTTCTTCTCCTCTTTTGGTTTGGTAAGCTCAACCCCCTCAATAAAAACATTCACCTCAACCACAGCCAGCCCTGTCATTTGCTCAACAGCAGATTTCACCTCTTTCTGAACATCTAAAGCAACAGCTGATATCTTTGTTCCATATTTTACTATGACAGAGATATCTATGGCCACCTCTTCCTCTCCCATCTCTACCCTTATGCCCTTTGTAAGCTGTGAACCTGTCAGGAGCTTGACCATTCCATCCACTATCCCTGCACTTATTCCGACCACACCATCTACTTTAATAGCAGCTGTAGCAGCGATTGTTCCAATAACACCATCGCTTACCTTTATCTCACCCAACCTTTCCATATCCATCCCTTCAGGGGTAAGATGCAATCTTTTGTTATCTTTAGCCTTCATAACTTTTCTCTCTATTCATAAGTGATCCTAATCTTCATATCCATGCCTGTCTTTTTGTGAAGTCTGCGAAAGTCCCTTTCAATATCCACTTCAGGGGAATAGAGTAATGTCATCAACTTCTTATCACCTTGTCTGGCAAGGTCAATAGTAGTGTTTGGATAGCGTAAGAACGGCTGGTCCTCTTCTTTTAAGCGATGGTTGACCAATCTTACACCAAAGAGGTCCCCCTTTAATGTCTTAAGCCTTGTCTCGCGAACCTCTTCTACATAGCATATTCTCTCTTTCGGCCCAGCAATATTTGCGGTAATCTTGACCTCTTTACCTTCCAGCTCTCTCTTCAAAATCTCTGTATTCTCTTGTCGTATCCTTCTTCTCTCTTCCCTAATCTCTTCTTCTGTCATCTCACCCTTATTTTACAATTAGTGAAGTAAAATTCGCAACTACTTAAATGTCTTTGGAAGACTTCTTTTGTGACAAGAGCCTTTAATCAGACTTTCAACATTGGATAAAATTTCTGGCTCTATGCTTCCAACCCTTTTCCCCTCTAAATGTAATATGGCTCCATCCAATTTATCGTAGGTTAGGCCCAACTCTTCTTCGTCAGTCTGACCAGCCCATAGACCTGCGCTTGGAGGTCTTTCAATTATCTCTTTGGGAACGTCAAACTCTTCAGCTAATTCCTTCACCTTCTGTTTCAACAAGTTACCTATAGGCAGAATATCTACGCCTCCATCTCCATATTTAGTGAAATAACCCACCATAATCTCTGATTTATTGCCTGTGCCAGCAACTAAGTAATTGAGATTGTTGGCGAAGTAATAGAGGGTAAGCATCCGCAGCCTTGGCTTCAGATTTGCCTGAGCCAATCTATTGCCTTTGGGAAGGGTTTCTATCAGATTATTGTAGATAGGGGTTAAGTCTATCTTTTCGTGTTTGACCTTCAGGTTTTCTATAACTATATTTGCGCAATAGAGATCTTTTTCATCGCTATGGCAAGGCATTATCAGTCCTAACACTTCATCTCCCAAGGCCTTTTTTGCCAAAGACGCCACAACTGCTGAATCAATTCCGCCGCTTATTCCAACAACTACTCCTTTGCATCCTGCAGACTTAACCTCCTTCTTAATCCACCCACTTATCTCATCTGAAAGTTTCATTATCTAAAATTATAAGATATCTAACTGAGTTTGTCAAAAATCTCTTTGAAAGAAAGGGCATAGGGATTAGAGAATAGTTAAGATTGACTAAAATCCCTGATCCCTAATCCGTGTTCCTGAAGCCTGCAATCAAGATATAACGATTGAAAGATAAGGTATGCTCAATTAAAATCGGTATATAATCATCTTAAAACCAATTCTTTCAAAAGGATATGGGCTATCTTATTTGATAGTTTCTTAATAAGCCTTTTTCTTTCTTCCTCTTCTCTTCTTGAAAGAT
>JAGUXG010000055.1 GCA_020061965.1 bacterium | reverse complement strand
AGTCTACTCTGGAAGGAAGAAGCCATTATCTCAACAAGCACAAATGATAGCTTTGTCTATACCCAGAAGACAAAGGTTCCTGAGAATCTGAGCCATACAGGGAGGGTAGATGTGATGGTTTCTCTACCTAACTATGTGGCATCTAAGGGCATCCAGGATAATGCTGGAAGGTATATCATAAGCGACCTTCTCATTCCAAGGATAACCCAAAGGGATGGAAATGAAACCTTTCTTCAATCATCCTATTTACCTGCTACTATAGAATACATCCTTCCTGAAAAGGGAACTGTATCTGCGGCAGTTTGGACTGTTTCAGGAAATAAGGTAAAGGGGCTGTTTTATGGGCTTTGCGAGGCAGGTCTTTATTCTACCTCCTGGGATGGAAAGGATATGAATGGAAAGGCTGTGGCTGATGGCATTTATATCTTTTCAGTAGAAGAGGTGTTGGCAAAGCTCAATTACAAGACACAGAATAAAGGCTTAATCATTGTTAATAATCAAACTATTCCTCCTCTACCAAGGGCTATCACGGCTACTGCCCAAGAGGTGTCTTGTACAGAAGATGAAATTGTCTTATCTTGGAATCCCCAGATAGATAAATTCTTATTGTCTTATGGGGTAATTCCCTATGGATATAACATCTACTATCAAGGGGAAAGGATTGATACTATATCTCCTGAAGATATCTGGCAAAATATTCAAGGTATCTCAACCAATCCTAAGTTCTCTTTATCCCCTGACCTATCTTGGGCAAGATACACAGAGAGGAGGCTATCTAAGAAGGCTCATTATTACTCTGTTAAAGCTATTGACAAGATGGGTAAAGAGGGAAGCCTTACTTCTTTTGCTGTCCAAGCAAAGGACATCTATCCGCCGTCAGTAAAAATCTCATCCTTTGTTCAAACCTCAAATAGGGTAGAGTTTTCATTCTCTGGAGAGGATAACATAGAAGATGCCCCCCTTAAATATGCATACTCCTTAAACCAACAAGAATTATCACAGTGGAGTTACAAGAGTAAGGTAGTCTTTGAAAACCTAGCTGAGGGAAATTACGCCTTTTTGGTAAAGGCAAAGGATGAAGGAGGTAATATTTCACAAACACCAGCAACAAAGAACTTCATAATAGACCTTACCCCACCTATAATAACCAACTTAAAGGCAACTCCAGACAATCTTAATCCAGGAAAAGAGGTAAAGATAGTTTGCTATGTGACGGATAATTTGAGTGGAATAGCCTCTGTTACTCTCAATCTTTCTCCTGTTGGTGGCAAATCTTCCCAACCAATGATAAATGATGGGAATGGAACCTATACCTATACCTACACTATACCCAATTCTGTCTCAGAAGGCACAAAAACATTAACAATTACTGCCAAGGATAATGCCTCTAACATCACCTCTTCTACTCTTACCCTTAAAATAATTCCTTTTGTCCCTTCCGCTCCAACAGGCCTTCAGATTACCGAGATTAAAGCAAGCTCCTACTGGTGGTATTGGTACTGGTATTGGTGGGAATGGTTAAGACCAAGGACAAGTATGCTCCTGCACTGGAACCAGCACCCTAACTCTGATATAAGTTACTATAATATCTATAGGGATGGGGTGAAAATAGATAGAACTTACGAAAACTTGCCATATTATTGGGTCTGGTATATCCTTGATGGTGATCATAGATATACAGTTACCGCTGTAAACAGAAATGGTTATGAAAGCGAACAAAGTGAGGCTGTTAGGATAACAAAGCACTCCCCTTATGTCTATTCTATCTGGGGGAATAACAACTCTATTGACTTAAGATTAACAAAATATGGGAGGTGGGATGAAAGATATACCTTCTATCTCTATCCCAAGGATAAGCCAATTACTAGCTGGACAAGAGAGCCAATAGGCTATAACAGAAATTCTTGGGGTTATGCCTTTATAGATTCAGGAAATCAAAGATTGATAATCAGGGCATATCTCTTTGGTTGGTGGTGGTATCCCTCTTATTTTTCATGGAGATATACAGCTTTATCTGGCAAATCATTCTTAAACTTGAAGGAACAAGCCTCTATGGAGAAGATGGAAAAGGGAATAGAAGCCCTTATTCAGAACAAGGAGAAGTTAAAGGCTAAGGTCAGCTTAAGGAGTAATTCCCAAGACACAAAAAATGCCCTCTTACAAAACAAGGTCTCTATTATACTTAAAGGCATAGAGGATAACCTTTCAACAGCCAAATTCAAGCTCTCATTTGACCAATCCAAGATAGAGATAATAGATGTTACTTCCCCAGAGCTTGATTCTAACTTAAGTATATCTATTGAAAAGAAAATAGACAACCAAAAGGGAAGCATTGAGATAAATGCAACAGTAATAGATACAGAAGAGCCATCTACTACATCCACCCCTATTTCTTCAAAATCCCTCAGTTTAACAGAGGAAATTCCAGAGGAAGATGATATACCAGAGGATGTAATTCCAGATATAGAGAATATTGCACCCATTGCCCATTTAATCATTAAACCAAAGAAAGGCATAAGTAGCTTATCAGAAGACGATCTTTTATCTTTAATCTCTATTGACTCTATTGAATTAAGAAATAGCCAGGGAGAAACAATTGATGTAGAATTAGAAGAAATAGATGAATCAAAGCTTCCTTTACCCAAGGAAAGCCAATTGCTTCAATCCTATCCAAACCCAACAAACAATGGCTGCTTTATTCCATTCAAGCTTTCAAGTGATGCTAATGTATCCCTTGAAATCTATAATATCCTTGGACAAAAGGTAAGAACAATAGAAATAGGACATAGAAAGGCAGGCTCATATACACAAAAGAACAGGGCAATATTCTGGGACCTGAAAAATGATTCTGGACAAAAGGTCTCCGCTGGTTTATACTTCATAAAGCTTTCTGCGGGAAAGTTTAGTGATATTAAGTCAATGGTCATCTCCAAATAAAATTTTTCCACCAAATTTTTATTGAAAGTAATTGCTGTGGCGAACTAATAGACTTGCTGCAAAATAAAGAAATGTGTGTCTTGAAGCCTTGAAAATAAAGGGCCAAAATTTGCCAAAAAGCTATTTCGCAGCAAGTCTATTATTATACTACAAAAAATTAGTAAGTAAAGAGGAATAAATGGATTTAGTCTCGCTTATTGGAATTATTGGTGGGATTGCAGCTATGGTTGGGGCGATTATGCTTGAAAATGCAGAGATTGTTGGGAGTGGGTATCTTAACATACCTGGGATGGTTATCATTGGCCTTGGAAGCTTGTTTGCATCCTCTGTCTGTTATCTTCCTGAGCATGTGAAAAAGTTACCAACATATTGCAAACTTGTCTTTATGCATCCACATTTTGAACCAGGTGAGATCATTTCACAAATGATTGAGTTTGCCCAGAAAGCAAGAAGAGAAGGGCTTTTGTCCCTTGAAGCAGACTTAGAAAAGATTCATGACCCATTCTTCAAGAAGGCCCTTCAATTAGTTGTAGATGGTATTGACCCAGCCTTGATTCGTGCCATTTTAGAGACAGACACTTCTGGTATGGAAGAACGGCATAAGGTCGGAGAGAGCTACCTGATGACTCTGGGCGGTATTGCTCCAACTATGGGCATCTTAGGTGCTATTATGGGCTTATCTGGTGCTTTGGCTAAGATGGGTGGTGGAGATATTATGAAGACCGTCAATTCCTTAGCTATTGCCTTTATTGCTTCATTTTATGGCGTTGCTATAGCCAATCTTGTTTTTATTCCTATGTCAACAAAGCTTGGAACCATAAGCAAAGAAGAGATATTTGTGAGAGAGATTACCATAACAGGTGTCCTTGCTATTCAAGCAGGAGACAACCCTCGGATTGTAGAAGAGAGGCTTCGTGCCTTTTTCCCACCAACAGGCTTCCCAATCAAAGCCAAAGAAGGAGCAGCTGCATAATTGTAGCGATTCTCATCTGGGAGGAGACGATTTATACTCAAGAAACACGAGGTCTAGCAAAGATTTTTGTTGTAGGTTGACAAATAACATACAACTTACAACATCCTAGTATGTGTTTAGGTGAAAAAGAAATGAATTTGAAAAATAACCAAGATACAAGAAACAATAACCAAACAATAACCAATAACCAAATTTTAATAACCAAACAAAAAGGTTAGAGAATATGATTATGTTTGGTGATTGGTTATTGGATATTGAGATTTGTTTGTATCTTGGAGCTTGGTTATTGGTTATT
>JAGUXG010000186.1 GCA_020061965.1 bacterium | reverse complement strand
TGCAAGATTATCTTTTTGCTCTAAATTAAACCTTTCATCTTAAATTTTTCTCCATTTTTTATGCGAAAAATAGGAATTTGAAGATTTTTTCTTTAATTTAATGGAGAATGTGATGAAGATTGAAAAAGAGAGAGCAAACAAAGAGAATCTTGAAGGGTTGGGGATAGAAGATTGGGGGAGATGGGAGTGTGGGGTGAGCCGCTTTCCTTGGGAATACGCAAACGATGAAAGGTGTTATATTTTAGAAGGAGAGGCAGAGATAGAAGGAGAAGGCGAGAAGGTCCGGATAGAGAAAGGAGATATTGTCCTTTTCAAGAAGGGTCTTCGATGTCAATGGAATATTCTCTCTCCCATAAGAAAGATGTATAGGTTTGAGTAGTGTTCAGCCTTCAGCAATCAGCCGTCAGCTAATTCAGCTAATAAAGATACCTGAATGCTGATAGCTTCACATTATGCAACTAACTAAATATCTTTCGCCTGTTATTGGCATGTTTTTGGAGATAGGTTTGGCTATTCTTTTCATCCTGATAGCCACTTTTATCGCCTGGGGGCTGCGGTATCTGCTATGATCATCAGACAAGCACCCTCTGATTTCAAAACGATAGGCCATTACATCGGGATAATGCTAAGGGGATTCGCCTTCCTCCTTCTTGTTCCCTTGATTGTTGCCCTTTGCTACCATGAGTTTTCTGAGGCAATAAACTTCATCATTGCCTTCACCTCTTCAATCATTGTTGCCTATCTCTTTTTACTTCTTTGCCAAGAACCAGAGGAGCTATCCTTTCGTAGTGGAATGGTTATCGTCTCTCTCTCCTGGATAGGAGCTATGTTTCTCGGGGCTATACCGGGCTATCTGGCTGGCCATTTTTCATCATACCTTGATGCCTGTTTTGACTCAATGAGTGGCTTAGCTACTGTAGGGCTATCTATCTTGCAAGATTTGAACCATACATCTATCTCGCTCAATATGTGGAGATTTCTGGTGCCATATATCTCAGGTCAAGGTATTGCTGTCATCACCATCACCTTCTTAGCCAGAACATCCGGGGTTTATGGAATGTATACAGGCGAAGGACGGGAAGAGAGAATCCTGCCAAATATCACTCAAACAACACGAATTATCTGGGGAATCAGCCTCATTTACCTTATTGTTGGAACTGGTGCCCTGTTTGGATTGGGAATGATAAGTGGACTTTCTCCATCTTATTCCTTCTGGCATGGAATGTGGCTATATATGAGTTGTTGGGCAACCTGCGGATTTACTCCCCAGTCAACATCTGTTCTCTTTTATCATAGTCAATGGATAGAGCTTGGCACAACCATAGCTTTGATCTTAGGTTCTATAAACTTTTCCCTACATTATGCTGTTTTGTCAGGCAAGAGGCTTGAGCTCTGGAGGGATATTGAGATACGAACATTTCTCATCACCTTCATAACTATATTCTCTATCCTCTGCCTTGCCCTGATAAAAGAAGGGGCATATCCTGATCTTCTCTCTTTCGTAAGTAAGGCAATATATCACGCCTTATCCGCCCATGCAACTGCTGGTTTTTCAACAATGTATTCTTCTCAGTTTATCCACTGGGGAGAACTCGGGATGTTGACCTTAATTATTGGGATGGGAATTGGTGGGTGTGCTGGTTCTACAGCGGGTGGTGTCAAGTGTCTGCGGATAGGGATATTCTTCTCTGCTCTTATTCAGAATATAAAACAAATAGGGTTGCCAAGCACAGTCGTTTTTCAGCATAAGTTCCGCCATATTCAGGATGTCGTCGTTAATGATAAAATGGTTAGGTCAGCCATGCTCATATTTCTATCCTTTGCCTTCACCTACCTTTTGGGAGCTATAATTGGCGTCTTCTATGGGTATCCTTTTGTTCATTCCCTATTTGAGAATGTCAGCACAGCAAGTGGAACTGGGTTATCTTGCGGCATTACATCAAAGGATATGCCGATACTAATGAAGATTGTCTATATCCTTGAGATGTGGGCTGGTCGCTTGGAGTTTATCTCGCTCTTTGCTATCCTGAACCTTATTGTTACGAGGGGGAAAAGATGATGAAGAACTTAATCACAGATTACTTTAGACTTCACAGATTAAAAAAGGGAATTCTTATACTATCAGCATTATTTATACTATATTACTCTTTGGGATATTCCATTACACTCCCTGAGCTCCTCTCTGAAAAGGGGTATGATCAACAGATAATAGAGGTTTCTGGCGAGATAATCGGGCCTCCCATCAAAAAAAATAATGGTTGGTTCGTCAATGTGGATATTGGAGAAGGAGTGATTGGCGTCTTTACCAAGAAGCTCCCAAAATTAAAACACTATGGTAGCTACAAAGAAAAAGGGGATGTGGTCAGAGTCCAAGGTATTTTTTACAATACCTGCAAAGAACACAGGGGAGAGACAGATATACACAGCCAGACAATTAAAGTAATAAAAAGTGGAGAGACAATACCACATCCGATAAAAAAGGATAAGGCCATGGCAGCTATCCTTCTTTCATTATTAGCAATGCTCCTCGTCCTTTTTTATAGACAGAAGAGGATTAATGCCAACTGATAAAAATCCGTAACCCCTCAGTTATCAAGTGCAAATCTCTCTCAATTGTGCAAGTTCTATCTTCCTGTTTTTCAGATGCGTTTAGAGAATAGAGACCTATCCTCGTGATGCCAAGTTGATACTTATAGCTTATACTCTTCTGGCAGATTAGGCTTTTCCAATAGGTGAGTCTGTCTAAGAGCAGATGATAAGGCAATCTGGGAGATCATAGAGCAGATTGTTGATGCTTCAGAGAATAAGGAATGAAAAGAAGGCAATCTTTGAATATTTGGGTTTAGATCTTTGTCGAAGTTGAACCATAGAAAAATAAAATTGACAAAAATATAGGTTCTTTTTTATAATATGAAAACTTTA
>JAGUXG010000043.1 GCA_020061965.1 bacterium | reverse complement strand
GGCTACCAAGGGATGAGTTAGCAACACCAGAGCCATTTGGAAAATTAGATTATATCTTTGGGCTTCTGGTGTTTTTTGTCTCTTTTGGGGTCTATCTTTGGACATTAACTCCTACTGTTGGTTTTGGTGATTCAGGGGATTTTATATCATCAGCTTATACATTAGGACTTCCACATCCAACAGGTTACCCAACATATATTCTATCTGCTCATCTCATATCTTATCTTCCAATAGGAAATATTGCTTTTCGGATAAATCTTCTTTCCTCTTTTTTTGCCTCTTTAGCCGTAATGATGGCATACTTTATCATAAGTAAAGTTACTTTTTTTAATCACGAAGGCCCGAAAGGAAGAAAGAATCCACAGATTACACAGGTTACTTTAGATTTCAAAAAGATACAATTCATAATTCCTTCAGTAGTAGCCGTTTTGATCCTTGCCTTTTCCTTTGTTTTCTGGTCACAGGCTGTCATTGCTGAGATTTACACTTTGCATATCTTCTTTTTGCTACTGATGATTCTCGTCCTTCTTGAAGGAAATATTTCTCTCTTTACTTTCCTATTTGGCCTATCTTTAACCAATCACATTACCTCTATCTTGATGCTTCCAGCCTTTGGTTGGTGGCTTATAGTCAGAAGAAAGATCCTTTCTTTCAGAAAGATAGGTCTTAGTGGGGCATTCTTCTTACTGGGACTTCTTCCATATCTTTATCTTCTCATTCGTTCTCTAATGCATCCAACACTTGACTGGGCAAATCCAATAACCATAGAAAGGTTTATTTCTTATGTTACTGGCAAACAATATCAATATCTTATCTCTTCTGGCCAACAGGTTACTTCTGCCTTTCTTGATTGGTTTATCTGGTGGAAGGATCAATTTACTCCTTATATAGGTATCATAGGTCTTGGAGGAATAGGTTTTCTCATCATCCATAGGCTTAATATAGCCATTCTAATCTTGCTGGTTTTTTTGAGCAATCTATTCTTCTCCTTATTATACAGGACAGCAGGCGTTGATCAGGAGACATATTATCTGCCTTCATTTGCTATCTTGGCCATTTTTACGGGATGTGGCATCAAATTTATTCTTAATAGGCTTAAGAACAGAATAGCCATTCTATCTTTTTCTCTCACTTTTCTGATACTACCTATAATCTTTCTTCTAATAAACTGGCAAGAAAACAACAAAAGCAGATATTACTTTGCCTATGACTATGGATCTGACATCCTTCGAGAATTGCCTTTTCAGTCCATTGTCTTTCTTCAGGCCGATGGAGATATGTTTCCCCTGTGGTATCACCGCTACATCGAGAAGAAGAGGCTTGATATTTCTCCTATCCACATTGAATATATAGCTAAACTTTGGTATCTTGAACGAATTAAAAAAGAGAACCAGCAGGTCAAAATGGAACACTTGGAAGCATCTAATACCTATCAGATACTCAGAGATATTATAAATGAAAATATTAATAATCTCGGTCTTTATCTTACCTTCAACAATGATCCCATCCTCTCTGCGATTAAAGAAAAACCAGTTAACCAGGGAATCCTTTTTTCTCTGAATAGAAGAGAGAGCATTGCCCTTGATTATCGGAATAGAAATCTCTTTAATTCAAAGATATTTCAAGACTCATGGGTAAAAGCGAATATTCGAGTCTATAGTAATGCCTATTATGAAAAGGGGCTGGAGTATGCTAATTTAGGAAATTATAGAAGAGCTGTTTGGGCATTTAAGATGGTTGAAAAGATTCAGCCAGAATTTGTTAATGTATATTTATTGGCCAAGTTAGGTCAATCCTATTATTTTCTTAAAGAATACGATAATGCAGTCTATGAATTTGAAAGATCCCTTCTCTTAGATTCAGAAGACTCTGTTGTTCATAACACCCTTGGTATTTGCTATTATTATCTCGGCAAGACAGATAAGGCTATTTTTCATCTTAAAGAGGCTTTAAGGATAAATCCAAATGATTCTTCTGCCCTTTCAAATTTAAATCTTATTCTGAAGCTTAAAAAATAAAATTTGACAAACCAAACCAGATTAGAATAAAATAACTTATGATGAAAAAAGCAGATTTACTATTAAATATGGGTGTAGAACCAGAGAGAGAGAGAGAGTAGTAGTAGAAAGCAATCTTTATATAGAAACATAACAGTAAGCAGGTCAACTATTAACCTGCTTTTTCTTTGCATAAATTTTAAGTAAGGAAGAGATGATGAAAAAGACAATTTTAGTGGGTTTAGTAATTTTTGGGATTGTTGTTTACAGTGGCATGATACAGGCAGCAACGCTAAATGTGCCGGGAAGTTACCCAACCATTCAATCGGCTGTGAATGCTGCAAATAATAGTGATACTATTATCGTCTCTGCAGGAACCTATACAGAGGCGGTTTATATTAATAAAAGGATTGCCCTGGTTGGTGTCGGGACGCCTACAATAGATACTTCAGGGCTTGGCAAGACAAATACTGTTACTTGCGATGGCAATGAAGCAGACAATGCCTTAATATCTGGATTTAAGATAACTGGGGCAACAGGGCAGGATGGAAGTCATAATGGCAATGGGATATACTGTAAGAATGGAGCAGATTCAATTATCACCAACAACACAGCATCTGGGAATACTCATGGAATCTACTGCGAATCCTCCTCTCCATTCATTACCAATAACACAATATCAGAAAATGGCGGTGGCATCTACTGCAAATACTCATCTTCCCCATCCATCACCAATAACATAATATCATGGAATAGTATTGGTATAATCTGCGTCTACTCCTCTCCAACTATCACCAACAACACAGCATCTGGGAATACTCATGGAATCTACTGCTACTCCTCCTCTCCATTCATTACCAATAACACAATATTGAAGAATGGTTTTGGCATCGATTGCTCCTCTTCTTCCCCATCCATCACCAACAACATAATATCAGGGAATAATTATGGCATCAGGTGCGATTCCTCCTCTCCAACTATTAACTACAACAATATCTGGGGTAATGTGTTGGCTAATTACCTCGGCTGTTCTGCCGGAGCCTCTGACCTCTCCCTTGACCCATTATTTGTCAATGCCACAAATGGCAATTTTCATCTTCAACCCACCTCTCCCTGTATAGATACTGGCATAAACACACCACCTGGTGGCTTACCTGCAACTGACAAAGACGGTAATCCACGGATAGTTAATAATGTTGTAGATATTGGAGCTTATGAGTTTCAGGGAATAAATCCGCAAATTGCTTTAGTTTCACCGATTTCAGGACAAGCAGGGACAATAATCACTGTTCAAGGTTCAGGGTTCAAGGCTCAAAGCCCGATCAGGATAGATTTTGGAACCCATCAGACGATCACCACAACCATCTCATCTCCCACCGGCACCTTCTCCACTACATTCATTGTTCCAGAGCAACCTTCTGGCACAAAGGTCATTACAGCCAGTGACACAGAAGGAAACTTCGCC
>JAGUXG010000213.1 GCA_020061965.1 bacterium | reverse complement strand
TATAAAAATTAGCCTTTTTACGAAAGAACAAAAGAACCATTTTTAAGCATTTTGGTTTGTAAACAACCAATCTAACCGAGAAGGTGCGAAAAATAGGAACTTGCGCATCTTGAATGTAGAAACCTTTTTCAAGCCTGTTGCGGGAAAGTCGAAGTGAGTTGTTGGTAAGAAATAGTCAGTTGATGACATTGAAGTTGCATCGACTGAAGAGGAGATAAAGGCAATAAGAACATCTGTTTGCTGAGGATCAGGAGAAATAATTACTCCTGGACGGACTTTTAAGTCCTTGAGACTGGTAAAAGGAAAGGGAACAAGAACGATGTCTCCTCGTTTAAGAATGGGTGTTAACATGTGGATTAAACCTCTTCTCCATCTTCAATTGTATAGATATCCTCCTCTGGATTAGCCAGGAAATCATAGCTGCCCCCTTGCTCAGCTACTTTGAGAAGCAAGGATGGAGGAATATCATTAGTTGATTCAGAAGTTATAATTATTTCAACTTCTTTATATTCAGGGAAATCTAATTTTTGAAGTGGGCGAAACACTCCATTTTCGTATCGAGATTTGATAGCATAAGTCATTTTTATCACCTCAGTTTTTATTATAACTTAACAAGGAGGCTTTTGTCAAAGTGGAAAGTTTAGCCACACAGGAAAAAGGGTTAGTAGCCAGGCCAGAAGAGACTAAAGAAATAGGGGCGGTTTACAAGCTGTTATCAAGGGTATTTATCCGTGAGGTTGATGCCCTGTTTTTAAAGCAATTACGCACAGAATGTTTCTATGAAACTCTGAAAAGTGCCGGGATATATTTTGGGGATGAATTCCTTAGTCAGGACGAGGAGAGATTGCTGGAGGACTTAGCGGTTGAATATGCCCGGCTATTTATCGTTCCAGGATGTAATTTTTTTCTGTATGAATCTGTATATACTAGTCCAGCTAAAATGCTCTATGGCGAGTCTACTCAGCAGGTAAAGAAGTTTTATCAGAAATGCGGCATGGAGATAGTAGATAAAACATTAATGCCGGACCATATTGGCTTAGAGTTGGAATTGATGAGCTATCTGAAGCAAAAAGAAGCCCTTGCCCTTGAAAACGGAAAGCAAGATGCTTCAAAGTGGGTAGAACTTCAAAAGGAATTTATGACTGCACATCTTGATGAGTGGGCGGCTCAATTCTTTGCCGCGGTCTTCGAGACGGCAGAACATCAATTTTACAAGGAAATGGCTAAATTGGGGAAAAAGTTGATGGAAATAGAAATGAGCGAGGTGACGCAAAAATAATAGTAACTATTTACCGAGAGTGAAGTATAAACCACAGAGCACACAGAGATTTACACGGAGAACACCGAGAAATATAAGATATTATTTAGCCACTGATAAGACTTTGGATGGAACCGAGGATTCTTAAATATTATCTTCTGAAAAATCCTCGGTTAATCTGTGGCTAAAAAGTTTCTCTGTGACCTCTGTGGTTAATTTTCACTTCAAATGACTAAAGTGTTACAAAAAATTAAATTTGCTAAAAGAGAATTTATGGGCGCCTTTGGGGATGTAGGAACATTCATTCCCATCTTTATCTCCTTAGTAGCTATAAATAGCTTGAACGGGCAAACTATCTTACTTTCAGTGGGGTTGTGCTATATAATTTGCGGATTTTACTATAAAATACCCATCCCTGTTCAGCCATTAAAGGCTATGGCGGCTATTGCTATTGCCACAGGACTACAACCCTCTGTCCTTTCAGCAGGCGGGATATTGATTGGGATTATCTTGCTGTTTCTGGCTGCGAGTGGATTGATAAACCAATTAAACCGTATCTTTAGTAGACCCATTGTTCGGGGGATACAGCTTGGGGTGGGCTTGCTGTTGATAAAGACATCTCTTGTCCTTGTATTTGCTGGACAAAAGGGGCTCACAGGCTCTTTCTCTGGAATAAGTGGTTTGGCAGTAATCCCTAACCTTGATGATTTCCTTACGGCATTCTTTCTTTTAGTGATACCCCAACTACCCCTCACCCTCGGCAATTCCATCGTAGCCACTTCCGATGTTGCCGGGAGATATTTTGGAGACAAAGCAAAAAGGGTAACCCCATATTCATTATCTATTGGGTTTGGAATAGCCAATATCCTTTCCGGTCTAATCGGCAGTATGCCTGTCTGCCATGGTTCTTCCGGGGTTACGGCTCACTATAGCCTTGGTGCTCGTACAGGTGTTGCTCCAATAATTATTGGCAGTGTCTGTCTTGTTCTGGGATTGACATTTGGAAAGGAGGCAATTAATATTATCAAACTAATCCCGTATCCTGTTCTTGGAATTATGCTTTGTTATGTTGGTATCAAACATGGTCTGTTAGCTGCTGATTTAAGAGGGAATGAATTATGGACAGCCTCTTTGATTGGAATAATAGCACTTATCAGCGGAAATCTGGCTATTGGTTATCTCGCAGGAATGGCTGTCTGGTATTTTCCCAGGGTGTATGCGGTTAAGGCAATAGAAGGTAAATTGGCACCTGTTAAGGAGGGTATTCTATGATACCGGCAGTTTCTATTGTAGGTCGTAAAAATAGCGGCAAGACAACATTGATAGAGGGTGTAGTGGCAGAATTAAAAAGGCGTGGATATAGAATTGGCACGATTAAGCATAGTGCCCATGAGTTAAAGCTCGAGGACATAGACCATGAAGGAAAGGATACCTATCGCCACCAACTCTCAGGTGCGGAGGTAGTCATTTTATCAGGGCCGAACAGATTGATGCTTACCAGAGAGGTAATGGATTATTTGAGTATCGATGAGCTCAGAAGGATATATCTTTCGGGTTTAGACCTTATACTAATTGAGGGCTATAAAAAGGAGGATAAGCCCAAGATTGAGGTCTTTAGGCAGGAGATAGGAGGAGAAGAAGGGCTATTGTGTAGCAGAGAAAAGGATAATCTGATTGCCGTAGTAGGTGACCGCAAGTTTGACCTGGGAATACCTTGCTTTGGATTGAATGATTATTCAGGAATAGCCGACTTTCTGGAGAAAGAATTTATCAATAAGAGGCAAGATAGCGATATAGAACTGGTAGTTGATAAAAAGGATATTTATCTGAAAGGCTTTGCCGCCGGTTTCCTTAAGAAGGCAATTCTGGGGATGATAAGCTCACTAAAGGGTGTTCCTGAAAGTCCACAGGAAGTTGAGATAAAGGTAGTGTCAAATAGAATATGAAAGAGCATGAAGGAAACCACAGAGAGCACAGAGGATATGCAGAGTTCACAGAGAAAGAAGAATTAAATG
>JAGUXG010000228.1 GCA_020061965.1 bacterium | reverse complement strand
AAGGACAAAATCCATTTGAGTTTCTTGTAAAGGCTATCACTTCTTACCGCTGTGGTAATCCTGCCCCCTCTCTAATCTGAGGGGGAGGTGAACTGTTACAAGAAAAGAGGCTATTTCCTTGTTAGAGCTGGCCCTAAGGATATTCAGGGAGAGATTAGGCACAAGCCATCCTGATTATCAATTATGCCTAAGGAATCTGAAGAAGATTACCGAGAAATGACCCCTTCTCTCTCAAGAGCCGCCAAGCCGCAGAGAGAGAATCTTCTTAGCTCCTTTTGCGAGAGATAAAGTTGGTTAGAAGGAAGATCTCCTGAGTTAGTTCTTATGAGCTATAAGACGATGCCACAGGCGATGTATTTGCAAGGTTTGAGGAGTATGGCAATATAAAAGATCTTTTCATCTAATACAAAATAGGGCATTTCTACTTGTTGACAACAGTACTAAATTTACACTTGGCAAATTAAACCATTATCATTATACTATGTTGATAGTTGACAGGAAGCAACTCAAACTTTCTTCGCAATTAGCATTACAATAAGTAAAAATGACTATGAAAAAGGCTTTAATCACTGGAATTACTGGTCAGGATGGCTCATATCTGGCTGAATTTCTGCTGGATACGGGCTATGAGGTTTATGGAATCATCAGAAGGTCATCGTCTTTCAACACAGACAGAATAGAGCATATTTATCAGGATCCTCATGAAAAGGGTGTAAGGCTTCATTTGGCCTATGGAGATATGAATGATGCCAGTAGTCTGAATAAGATTATTCGCACCATAAAGCCTGATGAGATATATAACCTCGGTGCCCAATCCCATGTCAAGGTCAGCTTTGAGATTCCAGAATATACAGGGGAGATTGTTGCTTTAGGCACAACAAGGCTTTTAGAGGCAATAAGAGAGGCAGGGATAACCACAAAGTTCTATCAAGCCTCATCTAGCGAGCTATTCGGAAACGCAAGCCCACCCCAAAATGAAGATACGCCTTTTGATCCAAGGTCCCCGTATGCAGCAGCTAAGGCTTATGCCTTTTATATGGTCAAAAATTATAGGGAGGCTTATGGCTTGTTTGCTTGTAATGGCATTCTCTTTAATCACGAATCCCCAAGAAGAGGAGAGACCTTTGTTACGAGGAAGATAACCAGGGCTTGTGCCAGGATAAAATTAGGAAAACAAGATGCGCTTTATCTGGGTAATCTTGAGTCAAAGAGAGATTGGGGTTATGCCCCGGAGTACTGCGAGGCTATGTGGCTCATCTTACAACAGAAAGAACCGGATGACTATGTGATAGCTACAGGTGAAACTCATTCTGTCCAAGAGTTTGTTGAGGAAGCATTTAGTTATATCGGGCTTGATTGGAAAGATTATGTGAAGATAGACCCTCAGTACTTTAGACCCACAGAGGTTGACCTTTTGATTGGCGATGCAAGTAAAGCAAAGGAGAAGCTTGGCTGGCAGCCAAAGACAACCTTTAAGGAATTGGTCAAGATAATGGTTGACTCTGATCTGGAATTGGCAAAGAAGGAGACAAGATGAGCTTTTTGGAGGATAAGAGGGTTATTGTGACTGGTGGAGCAGGATTTTTGGGTTCTTATATAACCGAAAAACTTAAGGTAAGAGGATGCAGAGAGATTTTTATTCCAAGGAAGGCGGATTATGACCTGACTTGCGAGATAGATGTAGAAAGGCTTTATCGCGACACAAAGGCTGATATAGTTATTCACTTAGCCGCAGTAGTTGGAGGAATTGGAGCAAATCAAAAAAACCCAGGTAAATATCTCTATAATAATTTAGTCATGGGTGCGATGCTAATAGAGCATGCCAGAAGGAATAATATCAAGAAGTTTGTCGCTATTGGCACAATATGTGCCTACCCAAAGTTTACGCCAGTGCCATTTAAGGAAGAGGACCTATGGAATGGCTATCCTGAAGAGACCAATGCCCCTTATGGCTTAGCCAAAAAGATGATGTTGGTCCAATCTCAAGCATATCGCGAGCAGTATGGGTTCAATTCCATATTTCTCCTTCCAGTAAATCTCTATGGTCCAAGAGATAACTTCAACCTCGACTCCTCCCATGTAATCCCTGCCTTAATCAGAAAATGTGTAGAGGCTATCTATAGGAAAGATAAAGAAATTGTCGTATGGGGAACAGGGAAGCCAACCAGAGAGTTCCTCTATGTTGAGGACTGTGCTCGTGGAATCCTTTTGGCTACAGAACACTATAACAAGAGCGAACCAATAAACCTTGGCTCTGGAATGGAGATAAGTATTAAAGATTTGACAGAACTGATTGCAAGACTCACTGGATTTTCTGGCAAAATTATTTGGGATGCCACAAAACCTGATGGACAACCGAGAAGACGATTGGATACATCAAAGGCAGAAAAAGAGTTTGGCTTTAAGACAAAGACAGATTTTGAAGAAGGATTAAAAAAGACTATAGAATGGTATAAGAAAAATACCCTTTGCTTAAAATGACAAAACAAGATAAGATAGCTTATTTTGACTCTATTGCCTTAGATAGGGATAGGTGGAAAAAGAAGAATAGCTATTATTACTCTGAATTAGAAAGGTTCTTGAGGTTTGTTATTCCGCAAGATTCCTCTCTTCTGGAGATAGGCTGTGGTACAGGAGATTTTATTAGACATATGAAACCAAAGCAGGGTACAGGGATAGACTTTAGCCCAAAAATGATAGAGGTGGCTAGAAAAAAGTATCCTGAATATACCTTCGTAGTTGATGACATTGAAGATTTGCATCTTATAGAGAGGTTTGACTATGTGATTATGTCAGACTTAGTCAGTCATCTCACGGATGTCTGGCAGGCATTCAGGTGCTTGCAAAGGGTGACAAAGCCAGAGACAAGGGTAATAATCACCCAATTTAACTATCTTTGGGAACCACTCCTTAGGCTTGGAGAAAAATTAAGGTTAAAGATGCCCCAATATTATCAAAACTGGCTCTCTTTAGATGATGTAGAGAATCTGCTTAATCTAAATGGCTATGAAGTGATTCAAAAGGGTATGAAGCTCCTATTTCCTATAAAGATTCCTCTTGTTTCAACAATATTAAACCGTTTTTTTGCCAAATTGCCTCTTATAAAACATCTATGTCTAATAGAATATATCGTGGCTAAAGAAAAGCCAGGAGGCAGAGTGAAAGAATATTCTTGTTCTGTTGTCATTCCCTGCAAAGATGAGGTTGGAAACATTGAAGGGTGTGTAGAGAGGACGCCAGATTTAGGAACTCATACCGAGCTTATCTTTGTTGATGGCAGTTCTACGGATGGGACTTGCGAAAAGATAGAGGAGATTATTGAAAAATACAAGGGGAAGAAGGATATTAAGCTGATTCATCAAGGAGAAGGTAAAGGAAAGGGTGATGCTATGAAAAAGGGGTTTGCTAAAGCAACAGGCGATATCTTGTTTATCCTTGATGCTGACCTGACAGTTCCTCCAGAAGACCTGCCAAAGTTCTATCTGGCAATAGCAGAAGGAAAGGGTGAATTTATCAATGGCACCAGACTTGTCTATCCTATGGAGAAACAGGCAATGAGAACCCTTAATCTGATAGCCAATAAAATCTTTGGCATCATCTTCACCTGGCTCCTTGAGCAGAGGATAAAGGATACGCTCTGCGGAACTAAGGTGCTTTTCAGAAGGGATTATGAGAGAATTGCTCAAAACCGAAGTTTCTTTGGAGACTTTGACCCATTTGGAGACTTTGACATCCTTTTTGGGGCAGCCAAATTGAATCTTAAGATTGTGGAGATACCAGTAAGATACAAAGCTCGCACTTATGGAGATATAAAGATAAGTAGATTCAAGCACGGCTGGCTGCTTTTAAGAATGTGTGTAATCGCCTTCAGGAGGTTGAAGCTTAATTGAAGAAGATCGTTGAATGGCTGAAACTTCCAGAAACGCGGAATATTGAAGATCCGGATGCAGTCTCGACCACGGTCCTGCATGGTCAGATTATCCAAAAGAAAGGTTTCTTAAAGAGGATTTACATTGATTTCTATAAACAACTTTTGAAACCTTCAAGGCAGTCTGATGGATTGATTGTTGAATTGGGAAGTGGAGGTGGATTCTTAAAGACTAATTCCAAATGTGATAACCTCTGATGTTCTTCTTGTCAAAGGAATAGATGTATGTTTTTCGGCAATTTCGATGCCTTTTTCTAACAAGAGCATCTCTACATTCGTTATGATTGATGTCTTGCATCATCTTTCAGATGTACGTTCTTTTTTTAAGGAGGCTGAGAGGTGTTTGAAGATTGGTGGAAGGTGCGTGATGATAGAACCTGCCAATACGCTCTGGAGCAGGTTTGTCTATCAAAACTTTCATCGCGAAGGCTTTTACCCTGATGGAGATTGGGATGCCAAAGGAGACAGACCATTAAGTGATGCCAATATAGCCATCCCCTGGATTATCTTTTGTAGAGATAGGGAAAGGTTTGAAAGAGAGTTTCCTGGCTTAACGATTGTTAAGCTCTCTTTCGGAGCCCCTTTTCGTTACCTTTTAAGTGGAGGACTCTCTATGAAAAGTCTTATCCCTTCTTTTCTTTATGATGTAGTAAAGGGAATAGAATTTATCCTCTCGCCGTTTAATAAGTATTTGGGAATGTTTATGAGGGTTGAATTAGAGAAGTTGTAGGAGGTATCGGATGATGAATATGCATAAAGATAAGAAGAGACAGATGGTAGAGCAAGAGCACTTTGATAGGCTTGCAGGAGTCTCTGGAGAGATTTGGTGGGGCAGTACCACTCAAGCAGGCATCAAACGTTTGCAAAGAAGGGCGCGACTGATTGCGGAAAAAATTTCTTGTTTTAAGGACCCAGTAGTACTGGAGTTGGGTTGTGGAACAGGGGCATTCTCCAAGTTTGTATTGGAAGAATTGCCTTTGCTTCGTCTGACTGCTTGTGATATTTCACCACAAGCCATCAAGGTCGCCACTGAACGATATGCTAATTACAAGTATGCCTGTTTTGAAATAGCAGATGTTACTTCAATGCCTTATGCGACAAACAGTTTTGATGCTGTGATCGGAAACTCTGTTCTTCATCATCTGCCAATTGAAATATCTTTACAGGAGTGTTTCCGTGTGTTAAAACCAGGTGGCATCATTTGGTTTTCTGAGCCTAATATGATGAATCCACAAGTTGCTATAGAAAGAAATATTCGTTTTATTGGAAAGATGTTACAAAATACAGAGTACGAAACAGCATTCTTTCGTTGGTCGTTAGCAAAAACATTGCAGAAGGTGGGGTTTTGTGATGTTTCTGTCCAGCCCTTTGATTTTCTTCATCCATTTACTCCTGTCCCTTTAATTCCAATAGTAAATAAGGTGGGACAAATGGCTGAAAGACTACCAATCTTAAGAGAGATAGCCGGTTCTTTATTGATCTATGCAAAATTCCTATTTTTCGCACCCTTGATGCAAGATTATCTTTTTGCTCTAAATTAAACCTTTCATCTTAAATTTTTCTCCATTTTTTATGCGAAAAATAGGAATTTGAAGATTTT
>JAGUXG010000139.1 GCA_020061965.1 bacterium | reverse complement strand
ATTTTTCGCATAAAAAATGGAGAAAAATTTAAGATGAAAGGTTTAATTTAGAGCAAAAAGATAATCTTGCATCAAGGGTAGAGAAAAATAGGAATTTTCGGTATAAAATATAGTTAAACCCCTATCTCTTCTGCTACCTTTAAGAAGGCTGAGACAACTGCTGGATCAAACTGTGTGCCAGAGCATTCCTTGATTATTGTTAGAGCTTCCTCCTTGCTCTTTCCTTTTCTATATGGCCTATCTGAGGTTATGGCGTCATAGGTATCAGCTACAGCAATGATTCGGGCGCCAAGGGGAATATTTCCATCTTTCAAGCCATTCGGATACCCTCTTCCATCGAACCTTTCGTGGTGATGCTTGATGATAGGTAGAGCCAATGTCAGAAAGGAGACAAACTTTACAATCCCCTCAGACTTTGTTGGATGTCCCTTTATCTCTAACCATTCTTCATTATTAAGGCTACCTGGCTTTAGAAGGACAGAGTCTGAAATACCTACCTTGCCCAGATCATGAAGCAGCCCAGCATAGTTGACCATTTCTATCTCCTCGGCAGATAACCCCATCATTTGGGCTATCTTCAGAGAATAAGTCGTCACCCTCTCTGAGTGTCCCATCGTATATGGGTTTCTTGTCTCAAGCTCAGCCGAGAGTGCTTTGATAATCCCGGCATATAACTCTTGCATCCCAACATATATCTTGGCATTCTCAAGGGATATGGCTATCTGTGGGGCTATGGTTGCCAGAAACCTTATGTTCTGCTCAGAAAATTTGTTCGCCGAAAAGCTATTTATCCTTATGACGCCAATGATATTAGCTTTGGTGACGAGTGGAAGGCTAAATTGGGATCTGATTGCCTCCTTTGCTTCAGGCTCACCAGGGTTCTTTATATCTGTTGATAGGATCATCTCATCACAAGTAGGCTCAATTCCTGTCAGGTCAGAGAGAAGAGATAATAAGTCATTTTTCAGTCCTTCCTTCACCGAACTTGCTAAAGGTCTACGGGAGACAAGCCGTATCTTTGGTTTATTCTCCAAAAAGAAGGCTAATGCGAGGATATCTACCTCCATCACCTCTTTTATCGTATTCATAGCCAGGTCAAGAATCTCCTCAATACTGAAGCTCCTGCCCAAAGCCTCTCCCAGCCTATTGAGCAGCACCATCTCCTCAATATTCCTTTTGGTGATAGAAGAAAGCCCGGCATGTTCAAGGGAGATGGCCGCAACTGTGGCTAAGACAGACAGGAGTGACTGATCCTTTTTGGTGAAGCTCCTCTTTTCTTTGGTGATGTTCAAATTCAAGACGCCTATGGTCTTCTCCATCACCTTCATCGGGATAGAAAGGCTGGATATTATCTTTCTCTTGTTCTCTCCCTGAGCATCTCTTCTACCAAGGAGCATAGGTACACCTTTCTGGGCAACTACTCCAGCAATAGACTCCCCAAGTTTGATGCTCACCTTTTCATAGACTTCCGGAGAAAGACCTAATCCAACCTTTACCTTAAGGAGTTTCGTCCTCTCATCAAGGAGCATAAGCGAACCTTCATCTGCACCACTTGCTTTGAGGCTCGCAGAAAGGATTTGCGAAAGAAGCTCTTCTGGCTGTGGAGACTTGGTCAGGGTCTCAGAGATCGCACATAGTTCAGATAGATATATGGCAGTTTTCATAATATATGAAAGTATACCCAAAAGCAACAGGCCTAGCGAAGATTTTTGTTGTAGGTTGTAAGTTGTAGGTTGAAAAAGTAGAACAAATAACATACAACTTACAACATCCTAAACTTACAACCTCAGGCTCTCTTTGTAAACCTGATTTACTTGGGTATAATAAGAGAAGTACCCAGAGAAAGAAAATTCTTTAAAAAATAAAAACTCTGTCTTTTCTGTAGTCAATTTTTCACTTTTCGCTTTTCACTATTCCTTTATCACCAACCCATTATCAGTTATCTCATACTCCCGTATCCTTTTGTCGTGGTTTGATCCGCGCATCTTAAGGACAGATATAACCCTCTTAATAACCTCATTGGTTTCTTTATACCTCATGGTGATTATGGTATCAATCACCACAGAAAGTTGTGTTGTCGTGATACCAAACCTCTCCTCTGGCATTTCAGAAGAAAGAAGCAATGTAACCCCTAATCCTGAAAGCTGGGTAACTAAGGAGAGGAGGTAATTCTTCAAGTTTACTGGGTCAGCGATGGTTACAGAGATGTCTGAAATAGAGTCAATCACCACTCTTTTTATCTCATTCTCTTTAATCAAAGAGATCAACTGGTAATGAAACTTATCCACAGAGAGCTCTACTGGCGAGGCATGATATAAGATTATTTTTTCTTCTTTGACTAACTTGTCAAGTTCAATCCCTAATGTTTTAGCCATAGAGAAAAGATGTGGGGGCGACTCTTCAAAAGAGATAAGGAGACCCTTCTGACCATTTTTTGCCCCTTCATCTAAAAACTTAAGAGAAAGGATAGTCTTTCCAGTTCCAGACTGGCCAGCAAGCATGGTGGCAGAGCCAAGATACAGACCCCCATTGGTCATCGTATCTAATCCTTTGATGCCTGTCTTTATCCTCTTTCTCTCGTAGGATTCGGAAGGTGCAGTTATTTCCCTTGATCTTAATCTTGGATGGACATTTAGTCCACAAGCATCTATAAGAAACCTGTGTCTTCCAGAAAAATAGTCTGTGCCACGCATCTTTAGAATCTCAATATAATTCCTTCGCAAGTACCCCTTTCTATCAGAAGACAAGACGATGATTCCATCGGCAATGTTAAAGACCGGGTCAGTCAAGGCTTCATTCTCTACATATTCTCCAATTAAAAAGGCTGTGCACTGAAGGACAGAAAGCTCTGAGGTTAATTTATAGATAAGCCGACGCATCGCATCTTGACCACCAATGATTGAGCTTATGGCCTTAAAGGAGTCAATCAAAACGAAAGATGCCTGTTCTTTTTCTATCTCTTCTCTGATAAAGTCAATAACCCCTTCTATCCCCTTTCCCTCTTGCACATCTCTAAGGGCTGTGCTTAAATCTCTGAGTTTAATATGTTCCTTAAACTTTTCTTGGGAAAAAAAGTTGAATTGCTGAAGGTATCTTAAGGTCTTGATTGGCGGTTCAGAGATGGTGGAGAAACAGACAGCCTTATTCTCTTGGCCTACATTAGAAAAGAGCATCTGATAGCAGAAGATTGTCTTGCCTGAGCCAGGTGGTCCGCAGACAATATTAAGAGAGTATTGTGGTAGTCCACCTTCCAATATAACATTGTCCAGACCTGCCAGTCCTGTTGGAATTATTGGTAATTTTGCTTTCTTCATTTTTTTACCTCCTGTAAATATATCAAGAATAAATCAGCATTAACTAATTCTTTCATATTTTTTCACTCTTCCCTTTTCACTTTTAACTTTTCACTACCTCTTCTATCTCAGAGATAAGTATCTCACCTGTCATTTCTGAAAGAAAGGTGGTGAGTTCAGAGATAAATATAGGAAATCCATTTTCTAACTCATCTTCCTTACCCTTCTCTATCTCATCAAATGAAAATCCATTCTCTGTCACTTGAATAGAAGAAAAGGCAGGATAGAGACCGCTCACTTTGCGTAAGATGCGGCGAAAGAGTGCGGCCAGGGTTATGGAGCCTAATGTCGGCAGGAGCTTCTCCCAAACCTTTCCGAGAACGACTTCTTTTTCCTTAAATTCTTCAGCCATTAAGGATATTTTAAGGGATTTTTACCTGTGTCGTCAAGATATTTTCTTACGAGACGCAAGAAAATATATGGATATTTATCGGTGAGTAAAGAAGCGAAGAAGCTCAAAAACCTTCTTCTTTAAGTCCTTTCTTTGGACAACCATATCCACCATTCCATGCTCAGAAAGGAACTCTGCCCGCTGAAAACCCGGAGGTAGTTTCTCCTTGATGGTCTGCTCAATAACACGCGGCCCTGCAAATCCGATAAGGGCTTTTGGTTCAGCAATAACAACATCTCCGAGGAAAGCAAAGCTTGCTGCCACCCCTCCTGTAGTAGGATTACAAAGGACAGATAGATAAAAACCACCTTTCTTCTTAAAAGAATTGATAGCTGAGACTGTCTTTGCCATTTGGAGAAGGGAGAGAATAGCCTCCTGCATTCTGGCGCCTCCTGAAGCAGAAAAGATAAGGAGCGGAATCTTCTCTGTTTGTGCCATTTCAGCCATCAATGTCACCTTTTCTCCAACAACAGAGCCCATACTTCCTCCCATAAAGGAAAAATCAAAGATTGAGGATGCCACAGTTATCCCTCCCACCTTTCCCTTGCCACAGATTATCGCATCAAGAGAACCTGTCTTCTTTTGATAATCTTCAAGCCTTTCTTTGTATCTCTTTATATCCTTAAATTCAAGAAAATCAACAGGCTGTATCTCAGAAAACATTTCTTGCCAAGTTCCTTTATCAAAGATAATCTTAACCCTCTCCTCTGGGTTAATCTGAAAATGGAAAT
>JAGUXG010000227.1 GCA_020061965.1 bacterium | reverse complement strand
GTCTTTCAAGGATTTAATGATTTCGCTTTCACTCGACCCCTCGACCACTTGAACCCTTTTAAGCTTAAATTTTCGCTAGGCCTGTTGCTTTTGGGTATATCTATCTCCTTCCCTTTTCCTTCTTTATCCCTAATTTTCCATCAATATTTCTTTTCAGATCATATAGCTTTTCTTCGCTCTCTCTCAAGAATTCCGACATCTTTCTTTCAAAAGAATCCCTTCTTTCTGGATTTCCTAAAAAGGGCTTTTTTACGGAAGCCAAGTCTTCTCCCTCTATATCCTTTATGGAGAGGTTGAGATTGCCCTTCTTGTCCTTTGAGATGACCTTGACCACTATGGTATCATTCATCTGAAGGTAGTCTCCCACATTCTTAACAAACCCTTCCATAATCTTTGAAATATGGACAAGACCTCGCTTACCGTCAGCAAACTGGACAAATGCTCCAAAATTTGTAACTCCTATTACCTTTCCCTCTGCTACTTCTCCTATCTCAGGCACTTTTCATCTTCCTCCTTAATCTTTCAGGATGTTTTTAATATGCTCTCGGAGAGTTCTGTCTTCTCTGGCACCTCAATTCTGTGGTCTATAATCACATTTTCCTGTAAGATTGAACCTTCGTTGATGACAGCAAAGCCCCCTACTGTATTTTTTCCTTTTAAGATGACATTATTTTTAAGAATGGCTCCTCTTCCCACAATCCCTTCTTTAATCTCTATATTCTTTCCAATATAGACACCATAAAGCAGAACACTCCTTTCAATCTTTGCTCCCTCTTCTATGTTGCAGTTATCGTTAATAGATACTGGCCCTTTCAGCCTTGCATTCTTTTGGATCTGGACATTATTGCCAATGACAACAGGAGGGATAAGTTCTGCATCCTCAGAGATATATGTGTTATTTCCAACAAATATTCCAGACCTTGTCTCATGTCCTGGTATAGGAAGGTTCACCCTTCTCATAAGAATATCTATCTGAGCCTGAATATAAACATTGAGCGTGCCGATATCATTCCAGTAGACATCAGAATAGTAGCCATAAAAAGAAAGGCGTTTTTCTAAGAGAAGAGGAAAAAGCTGATGTCCAAAGTCATACTCACCATTATCTGGAATAAGGTCAAATAGACTTCTTTCAAAGGCGTATATCCCTGTGTTGACGAGGTTGCTCTTTGCCTCCTCCTTCTTCGGTTTCTCTTGAAATTGTTTAATAACGCCTGCTTCATCTAAGACCACTACTCCATATTGAGATGGATCTGAGACAGGAGAAAGGGCTATTGTGGCTAAAGCATTTTTGCTCTGATGGAATTCAATCAGATCAGAAAAGTTGATATTGGTTATGCCATCTCCACTTACAATGAGGGTTGTTTCGTTATCAAAGAACCAGGAAGCCTTTTTTACTCCACCTGCTGTTCCAAGAAGGCCTTCCTCTTCAGAATAAGCAATCTTCGCTCCAAACCTTCTTCCATCACCAAAATAATCCTTAACATAATCCTTCATCCAATAGAGATTTATAATGATATTACGAATCTCAGTAGAGACAAGGCTTTGAATCACCCTCTCCATTACAGGAATATTGGCTATGGGTATCATACACTTAGGAATATCCTTAGTGATAGGATACAGCCTTGTCCCAAGACCCGCAGCCATAATCATTGCTCTCATAATGTAGTATCTTACAGCTATCGCTTGCTTTTGTCAATAATTATTTGTAGAATATAGAAGTGATAATTGGAGTGACTGGCTCGTTTGGCTCTGGAAAGACAACTGTGGCAAAGGCCTTTGAAAGATTAGGAGTAAGTGTGATTGATGCAGATTCTGTTGGTCATAGGGTGATAGAGGAAGAGGATGTAAAAGAGACTTTGATAAAAGAGTTTGGAGAGGAGATAGTAGAAAATGGCAAGATTAACAGAAAGACTCTGGCAGATATTGTCTTTTCTGATAAAGCAAAGGTTGTCAGACTCAATCAGATTACCCATCCCAAAATTTTGGAAGAGATAGAGACAGAGATAAAAGGCTTGCAGAAGAGACTGATAGTTGTTGTCGCTCCATTTCTGATAGAAGCAGGAATAATTGTTGATAAAATTATCCTGGTAATCACAGAGAGGAAGAAGATTATTGAGCGACTGAAGAAAGCAGGCTGGAATGAAGAGGATGTTCAGAGAAGAATGGGGTTTCATCCGGAAGATAGCGAAAGGATTAAAAGGGCTCAGTTTATCATTGATAACAATGGTACAATCTCTGAGACAGAGGAGCAAGCAAAGGAGATATACTCAAAATCTGTTGCTTTTGAGTATATCTAATCCCAACTTCCTTTTTTCTGTATTTTTCTCCTTTTCCCTTCCATTTTTCTTTACTTAAGCTTCAGACGGCTAAGTGTTACCTGTTGTTAGATATCGGCATTTTTGTCAAAGAGCTTTATAGGATTTTTATCTTGCCGAGCTAAATACATACGAATCTTTTTATCCTTTCTACTGCTTCTTTTAGCTTTTCTTCATCGCTTGTCAGAGCAAAGCGAATAAAACCTTCTCCATACTCACCAAACCCTATGCCAGGGGTAACCACGACACCTGAACCTCTGATAAGCCTTTCTGTGAAATCCATAGATGAGCCTTCAATCTGAACCCAGAGATAAAATGTGGCTTGAGGCTTATAGACATTGAATCCACTTCCCTTTAGTCCTTCTACCAAGAGATCCCTTCTCCTCTGGTAAAGCTCTCGCATCTCCTCAACACAAATTTGGTCACCCAAAAGAGCCTTTATCCCAGCATACTGAACAGCACCAAATATTCCAGAATCTAAGTTTGTCTTTAGCTTACCAAGGCTGGCAATAAGATTCTTATTTCCACAAGCAAACCCTATCCTCCATCCAGTCATATTATAGGTCTTTGATAGGGAATGAAACTCAATAGCCACATCCTTTCCGCCTCTTATTTGAAGGATGCTTGGAGGTTTTATTCCGTCAAAATAGATCTCGCTGTAGGCCGCATCAAAGCAGATGACGAGCTTATTCTCTTTAGCGAACGAAACAAGGTCAGAGAGGAAAGAAATATTAGCAGTAGCTGCTGTTGGGTTGTTTGGATAGTTGACAAAGAAGAGCTTTGCTCCCTTTGGGTCAATCTTTGCAAGGTCTGGAAGAAACCTGTTTTCAGATAATAGAGGGACTGGAACAGGTACGCCTTCTGCAAAGATAGTGGAGCTATGATAGACAGGGTATCCTGGATCTGGAACAAGAACTCTGTCTTTTGGGTTGATTAAAGCAAAAGGTATATGGGCAATGCCATCCTTTGAGCCAATCAAAGGTAGAATTTCAGACTCTGGGTCAAGCTCCACCTCAAACCTATTCTTATACCAGATAGAGATAGCGTCTCTAATCTCTTTATATCCTTCATAAGGTGGGTAGCCATGGGTTCTCGGATTATCCACAGCCTCTTTCAGGGCCTGAATAATATGAGGAGGTGTTGGCTGATCTGGATCTCCTATTCCAAGACTTATCAACCTCTTTCCCATATTTACCTCTTCTTCCTTTAATTTGTCAATCCTGGCAAAGAGGTATGGTGGGATTTGTTTTAATCTTTCTGCTTCAAACTGTAACATCTATAATTCCTCCTTTTCCATCTTCTACTGCTTGTTGAGGCAGTTCTTCTTGCTCGGCATCTTTCTTTCTGCCCCTTTTTTTCTTGATAAACCTTCTCGCGCTCCTTTTTTCCTCTATCTTTCCTCCCTGTCCACTCTTTTCTGTGTTTAGGACCTTGGTTGCCTCTTCTGTTGCTATGGCTTCTGCTTTCTTTCCAAGATGCTCCTGATGGGTGATGGGTTGTTGCTGATGGAGTTGTTGCTGCCCAGCAATGCTTATCTGGCCCGCAAAACCTATCTGAATCTCCATCGGTTGAGCCATAGACTCTATTTTACCTTCTTATCCCCTTCGTATGCAAGAACTTTCGGCTCTTCTCCAAATAAAGAAGTTCTTGATGAAGTTAGAAATGGCATAGAATAGAGATTGCAGAAAAGTTATCAGATGATTATAATATCTTTATGGAGAGTACAGGAGATTTTTCAAAGATTGCCAGTAAGATATGGGAGGCGGATGAGCTGAGGAAGAAGTTGATGCTCAAGGAGAAGGAATATTCTGACCTTGAGAAAAGATATAAGGAGATGGAGACATCTCTAAAGACCGAGATAGAAAGGCTGAGAGCAGAGCTTCTTACTGCTCAGGATGCTGCTACAGCTTCTGCGGCAAAATATGCTACCTGCAAGCAACAACTTATTGAGGCAAGTAGAAAGATTGAGGCTTTGGAAAAGAAGATGAGCCAGGCAGAAGAAGAAAAGGATAAGAAGAAGGGGTTTGGGCTATTTAAGTAAGATGAAAAGTGAAAATGGAGCAGGGATCGGTGATCAGGGGATAGGGAAAGAAGATGAATGAACAAATGTATACCCAAGTAAATCAGGTTTACAAAAAGAATTAGGTTGTAAGTTTAGGATGTTGT
>JAGUXG010000197.1 GCA_020061965.1 bacterium | reverse complement strand
TATGATTATGTTTGGTGATTGGTTATTGGATATTGAGATTTGTTTGTATCTTGGAGCTTGGTTATTGGTTATTTTACAAAAGGGGAGCTAAACACATACTGGGCATACCATTTCTTTTCAATATCTTTTGTGTGTGCACTTTTAAAACTTAAATACCAGAAAAATTTTGGTTGACTTGGAGATGGTATTTAAAGATACTAAAGATTATGAAGAATCTTTTAATAATAGGTGCAGGGGATGCAGGCTGGAGGGTTATCAGAGAGATACAGACCCACCCAGAGATAGGATGCCAGATAATTGGCTTGATAGATGACGACCCAAAGAAATTAGATACAGAGGTGATGGGTGTCAAGGTTTTAGGGAGTAGGGAGAAAATAGGTGAGATAGGAAAGAGAGAGAAGATAGATGAGATAATTCTTGCTATTCCTTCTGCAGATGGAAAGACAATAAGAGAGATTATCAATCACTGCAAAGAGACAAAGGCATCTTTCAAGATAGTGCCTGGAATCTTAGAGATTTTAAGTGGCGATGTCAAGCTTCATCAGATAAGAGAGGTAGAAAACGAAGACCTTCTTGGTAGAGAGACAATAAAAACAAATATGGACGAAATATCTAATTTCCTGAAAGGAAAAAGGGTCCTAATCACAGGTGCAGCAGGTTCTATCGGCTCTGAACTGGCTAGATATGTAGCTAAGTTTTCTCCTGAGCGACTCTTTCTGCTTGACCATAACGAGAACGACCTCTATCTTCTCTATCTTTCCCTGAAAGAAAAGATAGAAGCTATTCCCCTTATTGCCGATATAAGAGATGGAAGAAGGCTTGAGACTATATTTAAGACATACTCACCAGAGATTATCTTCCATTCTGCAGCCTTAAAACATGTACCATTTATGGAGGCACATCCTATAGAGGCAATAAAGACCAACATCTTTGGCACCCAATCTTTGATGGAGTTGGGAGAAAGATATTGCGAAAGGTTTATCTTCATCTCTACAGATAAAGCCTTGGAGCCTATATCTGTTATGGGAGCGACAAAAAGGGTAGCTGAGTCTCTTTTTCAACTTTACACATCAAGCAAACAGAAATTTTCTGTGGTCAGATTCGGAAATATTCTGGGAAGTAGTGGCTCAGTCCTCCCTATATTTAGAAGTCAGATAAAGAGAAGGGTTCCTCTGACCATAACCCATCCAGAAGCAAGTAGATATTTTATGACATCATCTGAAGCAGTAACTCTCATTCTTCAGGCCGCATCCCTTGAGGCAGTCTCTGGAAGGACTTTTGTCTTAGATATGGGAGAACCAGTGTATATTACTGATTTAGCGAAGAATCTGCTCATCCTGTCTTCGGAGGAAGAGATAGGGATTGAGTATATAGGGCTACGGCCAGGAGAGAGACTGAAAGAAGAAGATATAAGAAAGGGAACAGAACCTACCACTTGCCCAAAGATATTTTATAAGGACCAGAAACCAGTAAAAAACCCCAAGAACCTCATCAGGAAGCTCCATATCTTAAAGAGCATAATAGAGAGAGAGGATGCTGAGAGGGCAAAGGAGTTCCTCTTTGAGATAGTAAAATTGTTGATGGGATTTTGGAGGAGTAGAAGATCTGCGGCTTGTTTTTAGATGGCTGAACTGTTACAAAATGGACATTACTGAAAAATTGGATGAGATGAGAAGGCTTCTCTTGGAGATGAAGAGCGTTCTGGTTGCCTACTCTGGAGGGGTTGATTCTACTCTGCTGGTCAAGGTAGCCAAGGATACACTAAGAGAGAAGGTTTTGGCAGTGACAGCTTCCTCACCACTCTACCCTGCCTCAGAGATTGAACAAGCAAAGGCTGTAGCTCAAAAAATAGGGGTGAACCACAGGGTGATTCTATCTGATGAGCTCAATATTCCTAATTTTGACGAGAATCCAAGGGATAGGTGCTATCTTTGTAAGAGTGAGCTGTTCAGGAGATTGACCCTGATAGCCAAAGAAGAAGGTCTATCCTATATCCTTAATGGAGGAAATGCAGATGATCTTTCTGATGAAAGACCAGGCAGATTAGCAGCTTCTCAGTTTTCCGTTAGGTCGCCTTTAGAAGAGGTTGGTCTCAATAAGAATGAAGTAAGGGAGCTTTCAAAAAGATTGGAGCTGCCTACCTATAATAAGCCATCTTTTGCCTGCCTTGCCTCAAGGTTTCCTTATGGAAAGAAGATTACCAATGAGGCTTTAAGAAGGGTAGAATCTTGCGAAGAGTATCTCAAGGGATTAAATATCTCGCAGGTGCGGGTAAGGGATTATGAAAATCTTTGCAGAATTGAGGTAGAGAAGGAGGATATGGAGACCTGCCTGAAAAACTCTGGGAAGATAGTTGAAAGGCTTAAAGGATTCGGTTATACCTACATTACCCTTGACCTTTGTGGATATAGAACGGGGAGTATGAATGTGGAGTAAACGTTCAGCTATCAGCTATTTTTGTAACTATTTACCCAAGTGAAGGAATCCATTGCAAAAAAGGGGTCAAGGATTCAAGGGTTTAAGTGATGGATATTCTGTATGTGTTTAGGTAAAAAAGAGATGAACTTGAAAAATAACCAAGATACAAGAAACAATAACCAAACAATGACCAATAACCAAATTTCAATAACCAAACAAAAAGGTTAGAGAATATGATTA
>JAGUXG010000185.1 GCA_020061965.1 bacterium | reverse complement strand
TTGTATCTTGGTTATTTTTCAAATTCATCTCTTTTTCACCTAAACACATACTCATTTTTTATATAAAGGAAGGTCTTTGAGGATGAGTTTATGGATAGCCTCTGTGCCGAGTTCAGGATAGGCAATTATACAAGCCGCCTTTATAAACTGGGAAAGATAGGCAGCAGCCCCACCTATGCCCACAAGATAGACGGCTTTATATTTTGCAAGAAGAGAACTTGCCTCTTTTGAAACAGGCCCCTTTCCAATCATTCCAGAGAGACCTTTTGATAGGAAAAACTCAAAGAAAGGTTCCATTCTATTTGAGGTTGTTGGACCACAAGAGCCTATTATCTCTCCTGGTCTTACTGGAGATGGCCCTGCAAAGTAGAGCATCTCATTCTTCATATCAAACGGCAGACTATCAGATGCAAGAAGCCTCTTGCAGGCAGAATCCCTCATAGTGTAGCACCTTCCAGAAAGCAGAACCTCCTCCCCTTCTGAAAGATTAGAAAGATTCTCTCTCTCTTCTGGGACAATTATCTTTTTCATCAATCAACAAAGGTGAGCCAACTATGATAAGATGGGTCCTTGCCCTTTACCACCTTAAAGAACTTCTCCTGAATCTTGCGGGTTATTTCACCCCGAATGCCTTCTCCAATCATTCTTCCATCAACCTCTCTGATGGGTGTAATCTCTGCGGCTGTGCCTGTGAAGAATAGCTCATCTCCAGAAAATAGCTCCTCTCGCAGCAGATTCCTTTTGAGGCAATCTATCCCAAAATCTTTGGCTATAGCCATCGCAGACTGGGCAGTTATGCCATAGAGCGCGCCTGCATCCTCTGGTGGCGTTATCAAGACCCCATTCTTCACCAAGAAGATATTCTCGCCAGGCCCCTCTGCCACAAAGCCTGATAGATTGAGCTGAATAGCCTCCTCATATCCACAATCCTTAGCTTCTATCTTGGCCAAGACACTGTTGGCATAGTTGGCTGAGCATTTTACCTGCGGTGGGAGGATTCTTGAGTCAACCCTGAGCCAGGACGAGACCTTACACCTTATGCCACTTCTCAAACCCTCCTCTCCCAGATATGAGCCCCATGGCCAGACAGCAATAGCCACATCTATTGGATTGTTGAGCGGGAATAGCCCCATCTCCTTATAGCCAACATAGGCAATCGGTCTTATATAACAAGCCTTAAGTCCATTCTCCTTAATAAGCTCGCAAATAGCAGAGATTATCTTCTCTTTTGAATATGGGATCTTCATCCGGTAGGCATGGCAACCAGCAAATAGCCTGTCTATATGTTCCTTCAGCCTGAAGACAGCAGGCCCCTTCTCTGTCTCATAGCACCTTATTCCCTCAAAGACTGCTGTCCCATAATGCAAGGCATGAGTGAGGATGTGCACCTGAGCCTTATCCCAATCTATCATCTCGCCATTTATCCATATCTTCTTACATCTTTCCATAGTAATAATTATATCTTAACCATTTTTCCGTTGTCAAAATAATTCTCACTGCAGTTGATGTTACTACTCAACTTTGGTATAAAACCTTAGGATTATTTGTTGCAAACTCAGTTTGTTTGTGTATATATTAGTCTTTCATTATGATAAAGAAGGTTTTGCTTATTGGTGTATCTGGTCAGGTTGGAAGGGCTCTCTACAATAGGATTGGGTTTGAGTATGAGGTTTATGGCACATACTGGAAAAAGGCTATCCCTTTTGGCAGACCACTCAATATTGCTGAAAAGGGTGAGGTAGAGAGGTCTTTTGCCGAGATAAAGCCAGAGATTGTCATTCTCTGTGGGTCATTGACCAATGTTGAGCTATGCGAGGAGGATAAAACCCTGGCTGAACTGATAAACATTGTTGGCACAAGAAATGTTGTAGAGGAAGCTAAGAGACATAACTCTAAACTCATCTTTTTCTCCACAGACTATATCTTTGATGGCAAAGATGGCCCATACTCAGAGGATGCCCTTCCAAACCCAATCAACTACTACGGAAAGACAAAGCTACTGGGAGAAGAGATAGTAAAGACCCTTCCATCTTATCTTATTATTAGAACAACTGGGGTCTTTTCCTTTGAGGAGAATGGCCAGAACTTTGCTATGCAGGTTATCAGAAAAGGCATCTTGGGTGAAGAGATACAGGTTCCAAGCGACCAGATAGCCAATCCAATTTTGGCTTCAAATCTTGCTGATTGTGTAGCAGAGCTTATAGAGAAAGAAGGCGTTTATAATATTTCAGGTAAACAAGTGCTTTCAAGATATGATTTTGCTCTGAGCATAGCTGACTCTTTTCTGTTTGACAAAGGCCTCATCATCCCTGTTTTAACCTCCTCTTTAGACCAAAAGGCAAAAAGGCCTTTGAATGGAGGCTTGATCACAGATAAAGCAAGCCTTGAATTAAAAACAAAGATACTTTCTGTAGAAGAAGGCTTGGCAAGAATGAGAAAGAGAGCTGATGAAGAGATAAGAGATGTGATTCATACTAAGATACGGGATTATTATTCCTTGTTTCATAGAAAGAGGTTTGAGCCGGGAAAGACAAAGATTCACTTTGGAGGTAGGGTCTATGGAGAAGAAGAGCTTATTGCTGGGTGCGATTCGGTCTTAGACTTCTGGCTCACCTCTGGTAAGAGGACAAACAGCTTTGAGGAGAGGTTTTCTGAGTATCTTGGGGTAAAATATACAAGTTTAGTAAACTCTGGCTCCTCTGCAAACCTTTTGGCTATCGCATCCTTGAATCTACCAAAAGGTAGCGAGGTCATAACCCCAGCCACTACCTTTCCGACAACGATAAATCCCATCATTCAGCATGGACTCATCCCTGTCCTTGTTGATGTTGAGCTTGAAAGATATAATCCAAGCCCTTTGCAGATAGAAGAGGCTATCTCTGAAAAGACAAGGGCTATATTTATTCCGCATACGCTTGGAAACCCCTGCAAGATGGATGAGATAGTAGAAATTGCCAAAAGATACAATCTATTTCTGATAGAGGATGCCTGCGATAGCCTTGGCTCTCAGTATGATGGAAGGTTAGTCGGCACATTCGGAGATTTAGCCACCTTCAGCTTCTATCCTGCCCATCATATCACTATGGGAGAAGGAGGTGCTGTGGTTACAAATAATAAGGATCTGGCAACAGCCCTTTATTCTTTAAGGGATTGGGGAAGGGCTTGTGTTTGCCAACCATGTATATTGACCAAAGACCCAGGGTCTATCTGCCAAAAGAGGTTTTCGGTAGATACAGAGGGTTTACCAGATGATTATGACAAAAGGTATATCTATACTCACATAGGCTATAACCTTAAAGCTACTGATATTCAAGCGGCAATTGGACTTGTTCAATTAGAAAGGTTGCCTCAATTTATCAAAATACGCAAGAGAAACTTCTCTTTACTTTATGAAGGGCTAAAGGATCTCTCCGATATATTCATCCTGCCGAGACAAGAGAATAAAGCAGACCCCTCCTGGTTCTCTTTTCCCCTTACAGTTCGCGAAGGTATTCAAAGAAAGAACATCGTAGCTTTCCTTGAAAAGGCTAATATTGAGACCAGAATGCTCTTTGCTTCAAATATAGAGAGACAACCTGCATACAAAGGGATTGAGTATAGGAAGGTAAGCGAACTCAAAAACTCTTCTCTCATTATGAAAAACACATTCTTTATTGGCTTATACCCAGGCATAACAGAGGAGATGATTGAGTATATCCTGTCCACCATTCGTGACTGGACAAAGAAGCAGTTATACTCAAGGAACACGAGGTTTACCGAAAAAATATGTGATAAAAGGGGTCAAGGATTCAAGGATTTAATGATTTCGCTTTCACTCGACCCCTCGACTCCTTGAACCCTTTTAAGAACAAAATTTTTGCTAGACCTGATTTACTTGGGTATAAATAATGAAGGTTGATTAAGTTATGGAATATCACGAAATTTTTTAAGCTCCTCTTCTCGGATAATCTTCATCTCACTTCCATCTGGAGCTATTATCTTTCCATATTTTTGGAGTTTAAGAAAGGCTGTTCTTGGATATGGAGCTTTCTTTCCCAAAGCAGAGGGAGTAGCCTTTTTTATCGCCTTTGTGGGTCTCTTTTTGCCATTTTTTGGAAGCACTACTTCCTTTTTCTTGGAAGTATATGAAACACCTTTAGCACTAACAAAGGATAGACCTAAACCCCCAAAGAAGATTAAACAAAGACAGAATCCACACAATCTTTTCATTTTCTCCTCCTAATATCTTAAATGAACTATATTGTCTCTGCAGACATGGCATGTTATTATGCCCTCTTCTCCCCAATTTACAATTTTTGTATCTTTGAATGGTGTCTCAATAAACACGGACTTAAGGACATCACCTTCGCTCATCTGAATCAACAACTGCTTACTTCCCACATCAATGATTGGTCGAGATGGTGCACCCTTTCCAAGAAAGACTGAGGTCATTAAACCTGCACCAACTATTATCTCCTCATCTATCGTTCCTTTTGTGTAGTCCATAGCATGGAGGTAACCATATCCTCCTGCCTCACAGGGTTCAGTATTTGGAATAACAGAAGTAAAGAAGACAATACCGCTATAGACAATGGCTGGCTCTGACGCCCTCTCAGTTTGACTACCACACCCTGCCCAATTAAAGTCTATGAACCATCCCTTTGGGTCGTTGACACCCCAAAAAGTTTTGTCCACTGTTGTTGACCTTGTTCCCTCTGGATAAAAGACGTTAGTTTTAGATCCATAAACACACTTTGGCTGTCCATACCCTGGTCCCTCATCTACAAACTTTATCTTATTTAAGTTTGATCTTCCAAGAACAGTAAGAGGAAGAGAAAGATCCTCCCAAGGATTTTCATCTGTAACACAATAGAAGCTCTGGGTCTTGGTTGAAACAGCGTCTTCTTTAGTCAGATACTTTCCAGAACCAAAGAATAGAGAGGGTTTATAATTCTCGTTAAAGGCTATGGAGATGGAGACAGAGATTGGTTGTGAACTGCCCTTTGTCTTAAATAATATCCTGGGCTTCCAAGAATCTGTAGTAGAGCCAACCTTCATTTTCCAAAGATTTCCAGCCGAATCTCCAAGATAAACAAGGTCTATAACATCATCAAATCCCCTTTCTTCTCCTTGACCCTTAAGATCCAAGGCTGAACAGGAAGTCAAGGGAGGTGTTGCTCGAGTGGTTCCATCTTGCACTACAATAGGCGAACCATAAACAGTGCCATTTGTAATATCTAAGGGGATAATGTAAGGAAGGGTGCCTGTAGCTTGAGGGCCTGTAGTCAGAAAAGCCAACCATTTTTCTCCACTTTTATCTTTTATCCTTCCTCCCTCAGGGTAGGAGTAGCTATCTCCAAGCATCTCTCTGTTTGAATACTCCCAGAAGACTGTTTTGCTACCAGGGCCATTAGTCATGCAATCTGGAGTCGTAATATTTAAGCAGAACCATTGACTTCCACCTGCCCTCTCTCCTCCAATCAAGACTGTTCGCCACCAGTTATTATGACAATATCCATCCTTAGGATCAGTTGGAAAGAAGACATCATACTTGACACAGCCGAGGTCAACCATAGAAAAGCGACAACGACTATCCTGCTCTGCCTTATACCAAAGCTTGGGAAGGAGATTTGATGGAATATACGCCCAATCCTCCCAACCACCTTTTTCCCAATTATCGTTTGCACCCTTATCATCTATGAGCTTGAAGCAATGGAGACTCCCCCCATTATCACCGACATAGGCTACCCTCTTTCTCTTCTCAAATCTCTCGGCAAACCCATTTATGCCTTTATAGGAATCTGTCCCATACCAGGCATTTGGAACACCTGCAACAGCAGGTGTAGAATAGACAATCTCAAAAAGCCTCCAGCCCTTATCGCGTTGCCAAAGATTAGGATATGCTTTAGGAAGGAATACACCATTTTTATCTCCTGGTGCAAATGTATCAGTACCCTTAACCCAATATTCACCCCTTGTCCAACACATAATAGCCTTGGCATATTCATCTGATAATGAGGTCTCTGTTCCCTGGAGAAGGGGTTTTAGGTAAGGAAAGTAAGGAGATGCTGGTGTGAACAATATCCGCTTATCATTTTCTGAAACTGGAAGATCTTTAAGATATGTATACATCATCCTTTTCTCATTCGTCTTCTCCAAATCTCTATTGGTATTATTATCATCCTCATCTGCTGTCTCTGTTCCAAGCATTTCCCCTGCCTCCCAGACTCGTTTTTGTTTACAGACACCATTCTCAAAGTACTCCGGGTTAACCCTCTTATTGCAATAAGGAACTTTGTATGCCTCAAAATAACCCTTCCATCCAGCTGGGTCAAACTTTGCCCTCACAATCCTGTCTTCAGATTGAGATTGTGAGGTTGAGAGAGAGACAGCCACAGCCACAGATGAAGACATTCTATTGATAATATCCTCCATAATATTCATTAGCCCCTTGATGAGCTTATTCTTAGATGTAGCTGTAAAATACCTATGCTGGTTTTCCTTGAGCTTCAAATAATTATTGGGGTTGTATGTACCATCTGGCTTGGCATCCTCTGCTGCTTCTCTAAGAAATGGTGAGTCATACCCAAAGCCAACAATATAGGTGTTGATAGGCTGTTGGTAACTGTATGGATCCCAACTGACTGCATCTTGCTTATAGTAATACTCAACCACATCATCCAAATAATGGCTACACCAGCTCTCGTCACTTCCTCCCATTAAGGCATAGCATCCAGTTGCACTTCCTGTTGTATTCCATGTAACGCCAGACTCGGGAAGATTATATTCTTGATAGGGTGGAGGTTCTTTGCCATCGCCGTCATAGTCAAAATCGGCGTCAGTAAAATCAGTACCATACACAGACTCTTTATTAATAGTTTTAAGCTTATTCAAAGGTGGAACCTCTGTATCATAGGTAGGATAGCCATCTGTGATAAGGAGGATATTGCTGTCCTGGCACCACCACTTGATTGGAGATTTATCAATGTAGGTTGCTGTTCCTTTTATTATCTTATGAGTTGTAGGTGGATTGCCCCTCGCGACACAAAAATATGTATCTGTGCCTGTGTAGTAAGCACCAGCCTCATAGACCGCTTCTCCAAGTTGAGTCAGCCACCTTGATTCTATGGTTGTTATATGGCTTTGAAGATTATCAAGGTGTGTTTTGGTCAGAGTTCCGTTCTCTACCAGAAGCTCTCCACCCCTGGCCACCCATTGATTTGTAGTATTCGTAGCTTTTTTCCAGGCCCCTTTATCATATATCATTGTGTCTGAATCAAAGTAATTACGAAATGTCATCAGGCCATAGTTGAACTTAAATTCCCAATTAGGATTAATCTTCTTCAGGTCTGTTCTGAGAAGTTCACAAAGGGCGTACCTTGCAACATTCATTCTACTGGCTGGCTTATCATACCAATAATTATACCAAGGCTTTCCTTGAATTGCGTCGTTACCACCTTTGCCTGGAAGATAGTAGTCAAGCCACTTGGGATTGTCATCATCTAAAAATGCAGTTCCTTTTTCATCTGTCAGGTCAGAGACGAATCTGGGCACCCCTTTTATATACCCGTCCTTTATCCTCTTTAATTCTATTCTATAGAATCTATCAGTTCCATAATTTGCAAATGGACTGCTCTCCCGATGCGCTTTGTTCAATAACCAGTTAAGGTAATTAGCTTCATATGTTCCTCCCAATCCACCACTATAATCATTCTTCACAAAATAGACGCAGATCCACTCCCCTGTGCTTCTCTCTCCAATCACCTTCCATCCATCTTCAATCACCTGCAATTCATCCTTAAATGGTCCTTCGTATGTTTCTGTGCCATAAATATATTCATCCTTGAAACCTGCAGGATATGTATATCCATTCTCTTCTGTAGGCTGGGCAATATTATTCATACTGTGTGAGTTATCTAAGATAATAAGGAGGTTTGGATCAACCTCAAATGCCGAAAGATAGACTATCTTACTATCATCGCAGTCTCCTTCACGGCACCAGGCTACAGATGAAAAAGAGAAAAGATCAACAATTAAGAATAGCAAAATCTTTTTCATTACTACCACTCCCTTGGATAGACTCTTTCTACAGTAAAATGGATTGTTCTCTCAGCCCCTCTCTTTGTACCAGTAGATGTTCCATGATAATAAAATCCTTCAAAGCTTGACCCACCCAAATGCCTTGGGCTAACCTGGTAACCTGGCAAAGGATGCCGATCAAACCACCTTATTCTGACTCCATATCCATTTCCATTAATGGGTTGAACAAGAGCGTTATTATGTACCCTGAATGTTCTGAACCTGCTCATCGACTTCTCTATTCCTGTCTCGGCATTAGCAAACGCCTCTGTTCTAAACTTGAGCGAAGTAGCCAAACCTATCTGCCTTCTTGCTAAAATAACCAATATTATGCCCACAAAGAGTAAAATAAAGACAGCAGATATTGCCAAAACTAAAGCCACTCCTCTCTTTTTTCTATTTGTATTCATGGTAATTCTCCCTTCAATCAAAATTATATGTATTCCTGAAGTAGACAGATGTATTGAGCGTTGTGGTCAATGTCTTTGCTTCACCCCTCACTGGATAGGCAAACCTGATGGCCATGTCTATTCGTCGTATTTCTGTCGTACTCCCTGGGCTAAAAGGTGGAACTATCTCTTGCTTATCTTCATCAAAGTAATTAAATCTTACATTCTCAACATTATTAGCGACCATTTCCCATCCTTGTCCTTGTGTCCGGCGCTCAAGAGTATTGTTATTCACCTGATAACTGATTATTTCATTATCACTTACTGTTCCGCTCTCATCAAGATCTGCAGAGATAGTAATGTTTCCTGCCAGTGAATCTGTTCCCACCCTTTGTACATTTCCTGCACAGATAGGAGGAGATGTGCCTTCTCCTTTCGTCATACTATCATAATACCTATATCCGGCATGCTGTATCTCGTAAAGCATAAGGTCCATCGCCTCCCTGATATTATACTCAGCCTCTGCCCTGACGCCTGTATGAATCTGTATCCTCTCTGTGGTGACAATCAACTGATAGACAACTCCCATCATCACCGTCATACACAGGATAGCAACTATTAACTCAACTAAAGTCATACCTTTTTTCATTTATCAAATTCCTTCTGGATGCCAGGCAAGATAGACTGGAAGACTAACATCAACCTTTCTTCCTTCTTCCATCCAGGTTGATATAAAAAGAAATCTTCCTCCAATTATTGTAGTAGTTAAAGTTTCAACCTCCAACAAAAGCCTATATGGCGTAGCCTCTGTTGTTGTGGCGGTTGTCACTATTCCACTTAAAAGGTTTATCTCCCAGACTGGGTCGTTTATAGGAAGATTGGCTTTAGCTATTGTTGTAGTAGTCGTTCCCGGGCTTGTTTCATACTCAATCGCTTCTATACTTTTGGTAACAGTTCCCATCACATTCAAAATTATTCCCTCACCTGCCATTGTTCCCCAGTTACTATATTTCACCTGCTCTATCCTCTCCTGTAAAATGAATACTGCCTGTTGTTTATGTTTGGCAAAGATTATTGCCCGCTGAGCAGAGATAAAAGCTCCTACTAACATAACCACTGCTCCCACAAATATAAGCATAGCCACTAACACCTCCACTAAAGTAAACCCATTTATTTTGCACTTTTTCTCTCTCATTTTACTTCTCTTACTTGACCAAGAGGGGCGACTCTCACTGTCCGAGTCCCATTTTTATAGAAGAGCGTAATTACCGTCTCTATGTTAGCAAAGGCTGTTCTTGTAGCAAATTCAATTGTATCTGTTCCTGGCTTAAGACCAAAATCCGCCATCTCATTTCGTTTCCTCTGTGTCTCGTCTTCCCATAAAGGGTTTATAACCTCAGTTCCAGTTCCTTTTATCACGGTATATGTACCTGTATATTCAGTACCTACTTTGCCGAAGACGACGCTTACAGATTGTGTTCCTATGCTCTTTGCTTCTTCCTGGGCAAACTGAAGGTCGCTGATCAAATCTTGCGTTACCCTCTTAAGCCTCATTTTTTCCATATGTTTTTTTGTAGAAAGGATAATAATGGAAAGAATTACACCTATAATTACTGTCACAACCAATAATTCAATCAAAGTAAATCCTCTTTTCACATAACAAGTTTAACTTTAATTCAATTATTTGTCAAAAAAAATTAAAAATTGACTTTTTTCTTTCTATCAGTTTAATTTTATAGGGATGAAAAAGATTTTTATCTTTCTTTTGTTCAGCCAGATAGCTTTTGGCGAATGGAAGAATCTTGGGTTTAGAGAGAAATCTCTCTCTTGTTTAAGTGAGGCTGGCGAGAATATCCTTGTTGGAACAGCAAAAGGGCTATTTTTGTTTGATGGCGGCTGGAAGCAAGTTTTGTATGGAAAAAAGGTTCAAACATTATCTTCAAATGGCAATATAACCTTTGTCGGCACAGATGATGGACTCTACCTGATGAATGAAGAAGGCATCAGAAAGATTGCTGAGGGAAGTGTCCGCTCCATCTTTATTCATGAGGATAGCCTCTTTTATGGAGGAGAGTATGGACTTTTTGAGAGCAAGGATGGAGGAAAGAGCTGGGAAAGAGTGTTTCAAGGAGAGGTTTTGGATATTGCTTTTTCAGATAGATTAGTAATAGCTGCAAAATCTGGATGCTTCCGGCAGGATGAAGGGTGGAAAAGGATATTTTTTATCTCTTATAGTGATGATGAAGAAGATAAAGAAGATAAAGAAGAGACTTGCTTACAGGTGACTTGTGACAAAGAAAAGATATTCTTCTCGGTAGGAGAGAGGCTCTTTGTTACAGAAGATGGGGGTGTCCACTGGGACAGAGTCCAAGTTCCATTATCCCCTATCAAACAGCTTATCTTATCTTCAGATTCTCTCTACATAGCCCAAGAAGAAGGAGTTTATAGGCTTACAAAAGAAGGTCTATTAAGGCTTTCTGGTTTAACTTACAGGGTAATAGACGTAAGCCTCCACTCCTCATTATTAGTAGCCACAAAAGGCGGTATTTTTGAGCTTGAGGCTGAGAGTGATACAAAAGAAGTTTCTATGCCAGATGAACCAGATTACTTTGAAGTCCAGCAAATGGCAATAAGATACGCAGAGGTAAGCCCAGAAAAGATTGCCAAGTGGAGAAGAAGCGCAAAATGTAGGGCACTACTGCCTGATTTCTCCCTCAGTTACTCTAATACGATCAATTATTCTGTGACCAAAAACTATGTTGTTGGACCAAAAGACTGGAGTCTATCCTTTAGCTGGGACCTTGGCGACCTTATCTATAGCAGTGGCCAAACTACAATAGATAACCGTTCAAAGCTGATGGTTGATCTCAGAAACGACATATTAGACGAAGTGAACAGAATCTACTTTGAAAGAAAGAGGCTTCTGGCAGAACTTCCAGATGAAAAAGATAGCTCAAAAAAGCTGACTAAGGAGTTGCTAATTGAAGAGCTCACTGCCAGGCTTGATGGTTTCACAGGAGGAGGTTTTTCAAGGGCAAGAAAACCTATAACTGAATGAAGAAAGATTACTATGAGGTTTTGGGTGTGGTTAGAAATGCCTCTCTTGACGAGATAAAGAGTGCTTACAGAAAGTTAGCCAAGAAATATCATCCAGATATAGCAGGCAAGAGCAAGGAAGCAGAAGAAAAATTCAAGGAGCTTTCAGAGGCTTATGAGGTTCTTTCTGACCAGAAAAAGAGAAGTCAATATGATCGGTTTGGCCATGAAGGATTGAAGAATGTCTTTGGTCAAGGAGGGTTTGGCTGGTCAGATTTTACCCACTTTACAGATTTAGAAGATATCTTGGGGAATGTCTTTGGCGGCGGGATATTTGAGACAATCTTTGGCAAAAGGAGTGGTCAAAGGGCTTCCCGTGGAGCAGACCTGCGATACGACCTTGAGATTGAGCTTATTGATGTTGCCACAGGAACTGAAAGACAGATTATGGTGAGTAGAAAAGAGACCTGCCAGAGCTGCTCTGGGGATGGCTCTGAGAAAGGGAGTGGCAGAAAGACATGCCGGGCTTGTGATGGCAAAGGCGAGACAATCCAGTCTGCAGGGTTTTTCTCTCTCAGAAGGAGTTGTGGTCAGTGTGGAGGTGTTGGAACAATAATCTCTAATCCTTGCAGAATCTGCAGAGGTTCTGGGGCAATAGAGAAGAAGAGGCAGATAATAGTGAAGATTCCAGCTGGCATAGAGGATGGAATGAGAATAAGACTTGTTGGAGAAGGAGATGGAGGAGAGAATGGCGGCCCACATGGCGATCTCTATGTGGTGATTAGAGTAAGGGAGCATAAACTCTTCCTTCGTGATGGAGATAACCTTATCTGCAATCAGCCCATAAGTTTTATTCAGGCAGCATTAGGCTCTGAGATAGAGGTTGCTATGATTGATGGCAAGAAGGTTCATCTTAAGATTCCGCAAGGAACCCAGACCCATACAGTCTTTCGCCTCCGGGGAAACGGGCTTTACCGTTTGCATAGCTCACATAAGGGCGATATGTTGGTAAAGGTAATTGTGGTTACACCTACAAAGATTACACAGGAAGAGAAAGAACTTCTACTAAAGTTTGAAAAGCTACACGGAAAAGAAGAAAAAGGTATTTACGACAAGCTCAAAGAGTCCTTTGGGTTTGTATGTGTTTAGGTTGCATCAATTTTGCATAGAAGAATTCTATCTCCTATCTTCAAGATATTTTTCTAATGCAAAGGCAACTTTTAAGAGCGTCTGCTCATCAAATGGCTTGCAGATTATCTGAAGTCCAATTGGGAGACCATCCTTTGAGAATCCGCAAGGAACGTTTATGGCAGGCAGACCGGCAAGGTTAATGGTGACAGTATAAATATCTGCCAAATACATCTGTAATGGGTCACTTATTTTATCTCCAATCTTAAAGGCTGGAGATGGAGAGACAGGGGTGATTAAGGCGTCATATTTTTCAAATGCTTTATCAAAATCTTGTTTGATAAGCCTTCTTACTTTCTGAGCCTTAAGGTAATAGGCATCATAATATCCTGCAGAAAGACTATATGTGCCAAGCATAATCCGTCGTTTTACCTCGTCACCGAACCCCTCTGTTCTAGTCCTTCGATACATATCAATCAGATTTTCTCCATCTATTCGCAAGCCATATTGAACACCATCATATCTGGCTAAGTTTGAAGAGGCTTCAGACGAAACCAGAATATAATAACAAGAGATGGCATATTCGGTATGGGGCATTGAGACATTCTCGCATGTAGCGCCATTTTCTGAGATAAGGGAGATAGCCTGTAGCACAGAGGATTTCACCTCCGGGTCAATCCCTTCGGCAAAATATTCCACTGGAATCCCAATCTTAATATCTTTTAACTCTTCTTCTAATAAACAACTTATGTAATCCGGAACACCAATCTCCGCAGAGGTAGAATCTGCTGGGTCATATCCACTGATCACCTTCATCAATAATGCTGCATCAGTAACATCCTTTGTTATTGGTCCGATCTGATCAAAAGAAGAGGCATGGGCGATAAGGCCAAATCTTGATACCCGTCCATAAGTAGGTTTCAAGCCCACAACTCCACAAAATGAGGCAGGCTGTCTTATAGAGCCACCAGTATCAGAACCCAGAGCAACAATTGTTTCATTGGCGGCCACAGCAGCAGCAGAGCCTCCACTCGTTCCTCCTGGAACATGCTCTAAATTCCATGGATTTCGTGTAGGGCCAAAGAATGAATTTTCTGTTGACGAACCCATAGCAAACTCATCCATATTCGTCTTGCCAATAATGATGGCACCAGATGCTTTTAGTTTAGAGATGACGGTGGCGTCATAAGGTGGGATAAAACCGGTCAATATCTTTGAGCCGCAGGTTGTTTGAATTCCTTTGGTGCAGATGTTGTCTTTGATGGAGATAAGCATGCCAGCTAAAGGTGGTTTTTCGGAAAGCCCATCAATCCTTTTTGCTTCATCTAAGGCAGAGTCAAAGGTTTTGGTGATGTAGGCATTTATCTTTGGTTCTTCTTCTTCAATTTTGGTAAGACAAGAAAGGACAAGCTCTTCTACCTTTATCTCTGCTTTCTTTATAAGCTCTATAGCCTCATGGCAGGTTAAGGTATAAAGTTTCATTCTTATTCTATGCTCGTAAAAAAGGTAGGTATTAGAGAGTAAAGAATATAAAAATAGCTTAATTATACTCAAGAAACATAGGTCTACCGAAAAAATATGTGATAAAAGGGGTCAAGGATTCAAGGGTTCAAGGATTAATGATTTCGCTTTCACTCGACCCCTTGAACCCTCTTTAAGCTTAAATTTTCGCAAAGTAAGATTTCTTTGGGTATAACTACCCAATCTCCATTTCCCTATCACTTTCTAAAACCTTGTTAGAATGGAGAATTTGTGGCAGTTTTCAAGGGATTTATTCTGGACATAA
>JAGUXG010000084.1 GCA_020061965.1 bacterium | reverse complement strand
TAATCATATTCTCTAACCTTTTTGTTTGGTTATTGAAATTTGGTTATTGGTCATTGTTTGGTTATTGTTTCTTGTATCTTGGTTATTTTTCAAGTTCATTTCTTTTTCACCTAAACACATACAAATCGAGAGGCTATTTGCGGTGAATAAAAACCTCATCAATTATTCCGTACTCTTTTGCTTCTTCAGCAGTCATATAGAAATCCCTGTCTGTATCGTGTTCAATCTGCTCAAAGGGTTTTTCCGTGTGTTTTGCCAATATCTGGTTCAATTCATCTCTAATCCGCAAGATCTCCTTTGCCTGGATACCAACATCTGATGCTTGTCCCTGTGCCCCTCCTAAAGGCTGATGAATCATAATTCGAGCATGTGGCAGAGCGAATCTCTTTCCCTTTGTTCCTGCGGCAAGAAGCAAAGCACCCATAGAAGCAGCTTGACCAACACAGATAGTGGAGATATTGCACTTGATATACTGCATTGTATCATAAACAGCAAGACCAGAGGTGACTATTCCACCTGGGTTATTGAGGTAGATATCAATATCCTTCTCAGGGTCTTCTGATTCAAGGTAGAGCATCTGGGCAATGATTGTATTGGCTATATCATCGTCTATGACAGAGCCAATAAAGATGATTCGATCCTTTAAGAGTCGCGAGAAGATATCATAGCCTCTTTCTCCACGAGCCGTCTGCTCAATAACCATTGGTACAAGTGTCTGCTGAAATATTTTAGACATAGTTTACCTCCCCATTTTTTTCTTGCAGTAGCAAGAAAAAAATATTACTAAATTTTGCATTCGCAAAATCTAATTACCAGACGAACGAGAACTTTTCTTGTGGCTGAAACCACTTGTAGTTTTGATAGACATACGGGTTGTAAGATAAGGTGCCTTTTCTGCCATCTTCACCAAGATGGATGAGCGTAGAGACAGAGCGAGGAAGTGTCGTCTCATGAGGTGCTGGAAGAGAGCCATCTGGTCCGCCTGGCGTAGGAACTCCAGCCGCGTCAATCTTTCTTACTGCCTCAAAGTAAACCTGTTGTTGTTGATAAAATTGGCTGGTATGGATAGATGCGGCTGGATCAGGTTCAACGATATCTGAGATAGGCATTGTTGACCTCATGGGAGAATCAGCCTTACTTATCGGCATTGCTGGTCTTTCTGGTGCTATTTCTCCACCACCTATTGCCTCTTGTAATGGCACATAAGATTCAATCTGGGAAACCATATTATCACCTCCAAATATTTCTTGATATTTCTTGCGAGACGCAAAAAATATAAGCATAAGTATAAAAAAATAAAGGATGTTTTTGCAATGATTTTATCGTTATACTCAAAGAAATCTTACTTTGCGAAAATTTTGTTCTTAAAAGGGTTCAAGGAGTCGAGGGGTCAAGTGAAAGCGAAATCATTAAATCCTTGTATATGTTTAGCTTCATCTTCTCTTATAGCGTCAAAGGGTCAGAGCATCACAGCGTCAGAGAGATTATACTTTGACGCTTTGACACTATGACACTTCATTTCTTTTTTCACCTAAACACATACAAATCCTTGAACCCTTGAATCCTATCCTCCCTTTTATCACATATTTTTTCGGTAAACCTTGTGTTTCTTGAGTATATTAGGAGTATGGCATTCCTATCACAAGAATAAAGACTGTTGTTGTTCAAGAAAGAATAGACAAGACTAGTCTATTATCGTCTATAATGATATTGAACTCAAATACAAGAAGATAGAGAAAAGACCATTAAAACCAATTATATGGAACTTCTAAACCTCATTCTTTCCATCCAAAGTATTGCTCAATCTAAAAAAGCTGACCTCTTTATCGTCGGCGGATTTCTGCGGGATAGACTACTAAATAAAGAAAGCAAGGATATAGACTTTGCTGTTTTAGGAGATTCAATAGCACTTGCCAAAAAGGTAGCAGATAGACTGAATGGTGCCTATGTTGGTCTTGATGAGACAACAGCAAGGGTGGTGCTTCCTGATCTTCAACTGGATTTTGCAAAAATAACCGAGAGCATTGAAAAGGATTTAGCTAAGAGAGATTTTACTATAAATGCCCTTGCTTTGAACCTTTCTACTGGTGAAATTATAGACCTCTTCTCTGGCCTGGATGATATCAAAAATAGAACCATCAAATCCATATCAGAATATTCTATTCTGGATGATCCCTTGAGACTACTTCGGGCAGTAAGGCTTTCTTGTGCTCTGGGTTTTAAGATAGAGCCCAAGACTTCCACCTTGATAAAAAAACATTTCAGTCTTATCAAAGATATCGCCTCTGAGAGAATCAATTATGAGCTATTTGAAATACTCAAACAGGATTACTGCACAGAACACCTTAAATTATTGTATAATTTAGGCTTACTCCTTATTCTCTTTCCTGAGCTTTCAAGCCTGCCAGGGATTGGCCCAGATGGATACCACCACCTCAATCTCTTAGATCATTCTATTGAGACAGTAAGGCAGTTAGAGATATTAGTTAAAGAAATGGCTATATTCCCCGACGAAATTAAAGGGTATCTTGCTACTGATGTTGCTGCAGGACACAGCAGATTTGAGATTCTGAAGATAGGTTGCCTCTTTCATGACATTGGAAAACCTGAAACCATGAAGATAGAAGAAGATAAAGTCAGGTTTATTGGTCATGAAATAGTCGGAAAGGAATTGATAAGTAAAATAGGAAGGAGAATAAGGCTTTCAGGAAAGGAGATAGCAAGTCTAAAGAGGCTTATTGCCCATCATATGAGGATAGGCACCCTGATACAAGGCAGAATAATTACAAGGAAGGCAATCCTCAGGTTAGTTAGAGACCTTGAGGATGACCTTATAGGTGTTCTCCTCCTTTCATTAGCAGATAGATTATCCGCAGTTGGAGAGGCGACTACAGAAGAAGATATAACCCAACATAGAGAAGGGATAAAGGTAATATTGCGAGAATATCTAAAACCCGAGCAATCCTTAAAGCCACCAAAGATAGTGACAGGCACAGAGATTATGGAAAGATTCGGTCTCGAATCTGGTCCCTTGATAGGAGAGATTTTATCTGCAATCTCTGAAGGATGGATTGATGAAAGGGTAAAAGGAAAAGAGGATGCTTTTATCCTTGCAGAGGAGTTTCTAAAAAACAAACTTCTTGACAGAGAAAAAGGGTGAAGCTATAATTTCTTGGAAAGTTAAAGAGATATCAGTCTTTTATGAAGGGAGATTGGAATTTAGTCTTCCTCCTACAAAGATTATGAAAAGCAGATAAAATGGGCAAGGAAATGATAGAAGAGGAAGAGTGGAAAGAATACAAAGAGACGAACGACCCCAAGATTCGAGAGAGACTGATTATACGATATGGGCCGATAGTGAAGTATGTGGCTGGAAAAATGGCTATCTCTGCTCCATCGGGAGTAGAATATGATGACCTTGTTGGCTATGGAATCATTGGGCTGATAGACGCTATCGAGAAGTTTGATTTCAAAAAGAGCAAAGAGGAAGGGACCCAATTTAAGCACTATGCTATTCCCAGAATAAAAGGCGCCATTATTGATGAATTAAGGCTTATTGACTGGCTTCCGAGGGTTATGAGAAAAAAGATGAAGAGGCTTGAGGAGGCATATGCCAGTCTTGAGACAAGATATAATAGGCCGGCTACAGATGAAGAGATTTGCGCAAAGCTTGGTATTACCAAAGAAGAGTTTAATAAAATGTTGCTTGAATTTTCTGGAGCCACGCATCTTTCTTTAGATGAAATATGGTATATAGGAGAGAATGAGAATGAAGTTGTAATGGTTGATACAATTGAAGGACCAGTAGAACAATCTCCAGAGATAATAACAGAAAAACGAGAGATACAAAAAAAGTTAGCCGAAGCTATAACAACGCTTCCAGAAAAAGAGAGAGAGGTGATAGCCCTCTATTATTATGAGGATTTGGTCTTAAAAGAGATAGGAGAGGTCCTAGGATTTACTGAGTCAAGAATATGTCAACTCCATACAAAAGCGATTATGAGGCTTAAAGCAAGCATAAAGAGATATTTGCAGGATTTCTTTCCAAAAGCTGCAAAAAATGTAACAGTTCAGACCCCCCTATGAAAAGTGTAAAAAAACAGTAAAAAAGTACTGTAGTAGTTCACCTCCCCCTCTCTAATCTGAGGGGGAGGTGAACTACTACAAAATATGTTACAAAGATTTGAGACCATAGAGGGAAGGTCAATACCATTTTATCTGCTCATTTTTGTCTTGGGAGCATTAGCCCTTGGAGGAATCCTCGCCACCTATCTTTTGTGCCAGAAGGGGCTCTATCTTACTGGAATGACAACCAGGGTTCCATGGGGCTTGCAAATAATATTAGCTGTATTCTATGTTGGTCTCTCTGCAGGGTCATTGGTGATCTCATCCCTTTATGCCATCTTTGGGAAGATGGAGTATAAGCCATTTGCCAGGGTTACTGTCTTTCTCTCCTTCCTGTTTTTAGTGGCGGCACTTCTGTCCATTATGTCTGACTGGGGAAGGTTATCTAATATCTTTGAGCCTTTTCATCATTTTAATCCTGTCTCTATGTTTTCCATAAACCCTTTTCTCTACATAACATATATGATCATCTCTATCTGTTATCTTGTAGCAATGTTTATGGAAAAAGCCTCTTTAGTCAAGATAATCGCTCCAGTTGCTGTTATCTGGGCAATTGATGTTCATAGTGGCACAGGTGCTATCTTTGGTTTTTCTCCAAGAGAGCTTTATTGCTCGCCCCTGCTTCCACCGAGCTTTATTGCTGCGGCACTCTCGTCTGGAACAGCATTTGCAATCATTATATAGTTCTATTATTCAAATGCACAAAGCGACATTTAGATGATGAGCTTATGATCAGACTTGGCAGGTTATTGGCTGTCTTTATTATGGTAGTCCTCTATTTTATGTTTGTAGAAAACACTCATCGCTATTATCTTACAGATTCCCGTGAGGCAGCTCGCTATTTCCTCTTTGGCGGTTTTCATAGCTTGGTCTTCTGGGTAGGCTTGATAATCTTTGGGTCAATCATTCCTGCGGTTATCCTCTTTTCAAAGAAAGGGAGAGAGGTTCCATGGGTAGTCTTTTCTTCTGCCCTGGTAGCCTTTGGTGTCTTATGTGAACGGTACATCATTGTCATTCCAGGTCAGACTCATCCACCATCTCTTTTCCCTGATATGAAGATAATCTCTTCCCTTGTTGAGGAGGGGATTACCACCTATTCAATTGGCTTTTATGAGGTGCTTCAAGCATTAGGTGTCCTTGGCATTATTGGACTGATATTTGTCTTTGGACTAAAAGCATTCAAGTTTCTTCCAGAAAAAGCAAAAGATGATAAGGATTCAGTAGTCAACCTTAAAAGCGATTAGGTTTTATCTCTCCACCCAAGGCAGGACTATATCTTTCTGTGTCTGATATTTGCCTTTTTTGTCAGCATAAGAGACCTCACACTCCTCATCTGCCTCAAAGAATAGGACCTGGGCAATTCCCTCATTGGCATATATCCTTGCTGGAAGTGGGGTTGTGTTTGATATCTCAAGGGTGACAAAGCCCTCCCACTCAGGCTCAAACGGCGTCACATTGGTGATGATTCCACACCTGGCGTAGGTTGACTTTCCAAGACAGACAGTGATTACGCTTCTTGGAATTCTGAAATATTCCACAGACCTTCCAAGGGCAAAGGAGTTTGGAGGGATAATACAGACATCGCCCTTGAAATCCACAAATGACTTTGGGTCAAAAGCCTTTGGGTCAACGATAGTTGTATTTATGTTAGTGAATATCTTGAACTCGTCTGCAATCCTTATGTCATATCCATAAGATGATACGCCATAAGATATTGTCCCTTTTCTTACCTGCGAGTCAGCAAATGGCTCAATCATTCTATGCTGGTTTGCCATGCTCTTTATCCACTTATCTGATTTTACTCCCATATCTCCTCCTTGTATATCATAAATAATTTTATGTATCGTCTTGGTAATTCAATCGGATTGGCAGGGAATTATATGAATATTAACATTATAAAGCGGAGAGGCAATGATCAAATCAGCGGAGCCCTCAGAGATAGAAGTAATTTTCAAGATATCATCTTTGTATATTAAAAGATTGTCCAATTAAAATATGGAGTTTTGACTGTTTCAATTTTTGTTTTTGAGAATAATGTTGCTACCTGGCTCATACTATTTATAGATAATTCTCCTCCAAATACCTCTTTCTCTCTTTGGCTCTGTCAAACCAGATGGATTCAGGATACGACTCCATCAAGAGTTTATAAATCCTCACCGCCTTTTCAAAGTCTCTGATAGAAGGCTCGTGGTCATAGATATCTGCTAAGTAAAAACAGGCATCATCTGCTGAAGCTGCCTTTGGATACAAGTCCAAAATCTTCTGATATTCAACAATAGCCTTCCGGTATTCCTCTAATCTTTTATAGGTATTTCCAATGCCAAGCTGAGCCTCAGCCAAAAGCTCTTCTTTCTTCCTGCTTGTAGGAGGTAGCTCTGGATATAGATCATCAAACACCTCTTCACTACTCAATTTATGGAATGTTTTAAGATACTGAAGCCTTGAGTCCAAAAAATTCTTTTGTGAAAAGAGGTTGTCGGCAATAAAGAGGTTTGCCTCAAATATTAAACTGCTCTTTGGAGTTTCAGTAAGAAGGGTTTTTAAGGTTGATATTGCCTCTTGGTATTTTTCTATCTTAAAGAAAATCTGGGCCATAGTAAAGAGAATTCTATCTTTTATCTTTATCTCAGGCTCCTCCTGCAAAATCTGGGTAAGTTCATTCAAGGCAGGTCGATAAAACCCTTTTTTGATAAGCGTGTGAGCAAAAAGATAATCTTCACCCCTCTTTGGCAAGCTGGCTTTTGGCTTTTCTTCTATTATTTTTGGAATCACAATCTCCTCTGTCCATGTTGCCTTTTCTGGCTCCTCTAATTTTGGTACTATTTCAATCTTCTCTACTTCCTGCTTCTTTACTTCTGACCACTTGTCCCTGACCCCTTGTCCCTGACCCCCATTTTCCGACTTCTTTTTCAATACCTCCACAAAGAACTTTTCTGCTTGAGGATAAGCTTGGTCTTTCTCCAAGAGTTTAGAGAAGGCTGCCAATGCCTTGTCTAATTGCTGGCTTTGATAATAGAATAGTCCTTCTTGAAAAAGAAGGTCAGCCTCTTTTACTTCTGCTGCCAAACCCTTTGCCAAAAAAAGAAAGATAAGAAAAGCCTTTTTCATTTTACTGCCTCAAGGAGCTTCTCCTTTGACCTTGCTCCAGATAAAATAGAGATATTTGCCTGCGGCACACTGAAATGTCTTGCCAATAGCTTCAAAACAGCCTTATTTGCCTTTCCTTCCATCGGTTTCTCCTTTGTCTTTATGATAAATATCTCACCCTCTTCTACCTCGTCCCTTTTTGCCCCAGGCTTAACTTTCACTCTAATCTTCATCCAAGTTTGAATGTCCACTTTCGCAACTGCTCAATTGCCTCTTTAATTATTTCTTCAGAAATCATCTTCAATTGGCACTGCAAAATAATTAGTATTAGGTTCATCTGCAAAATATTCAAGCCAACCCGAGAAATCTATACCCAAGTAAATCAGGTTTACAAAGAGACTGAGGTTGTAAGTTTAGGATGTTGTAAGTTGTAGGTTTGGATCTTATCTCTTCTACTTCTTCAACCTACAACTTACAACCTACAACAAAAATCTTCGCTAGACCTGTTGCTTTTGGGTATACCTCTATTGATAGTTTATATGTAATACCTTATCACAATCGATATGATTTGTCAAACTATTTTTCTTTCTCTGTTATTTAAGAATTAAAAGTGCACACTTTTTGATAAATTTAAAGTTCAAAAGTGCACACCTAAAAGATATGGATGTGGCTATTCTTGAACGACAGGAAGACTGCTATATTACTGAAGTTAGGCAAAAAAGGATTAAAGGAAAATCCCTTTTATGCCGAGATATAAAGTAGGGATACTAATATCTCATAGAAAAAGAGG
>JAGUXG010000018.1 GCA_020061965.1 bacterium | reverse complement strand
TCTTCATCTTTACAAAGAGGAATTATCCACCCTGCTTACTGAAAATTTCCAGATTATTGGCAAAAATTTTTCGCAAACCTGTGTTTCTTGAGTATACAACCTGCAGAACGCAACAGGGTGGCAGAGAGGATTTTGAGATTGGAGGATGAGCCTCGGCCATTAGGAGCAGTGAAGCTGAAAGATAACATCTATCGCATTCGGGTTGGAAGGATGAGGGTGGTATATGAGATTAATGACAAAGAGGGGTTGATTGTAGTGACAAAGGTGGCAAGGCGAAGAGAGACGACCTATAAGCGGATTTAGTGATGAAGAGGGTCTTGTTTCTAGTTTTTGCAATATTGGTAGCAGGTTTTGCAAAAGCAGCAGACCTTTATGTGCCAACAAATTACGACACTATTCAAGCGGCAATAAATGCTGCAAATAATGGGGATACAGTCTGGGTAAAAGATGGGATATATACTGGGGCTAACAATAAGAATTTAACCTGGATAGGGAAGCGTATTACTGTTCGCTCTGTAAATGGAGCGAATACTAATGGAAATATGGGGGATGTGTTTGGATAATGAATGGGAAAATATAACGGTTTGAAAGGAGGTGAATGGTGATGGCAGTAAAAGTTAGATATCAGGAGGGTGTTTTAAGGCCATTAAAGGAAATAGAGAAGATTCAGGAGGGGAAGGTTTTTACAATAGAGATAAAACCTGACTTGAAGAATTGGAAAGGGGTGTTGAAAGGATTGAAAATCTCCTCAGTGGACCTTCAGCACAAGATAAAGGAGATATGGAGGAGCTTCTATGTATCTCCTTGATACCAACATATTTCTTGAGGTCTTGCTTGATCAGGAGCGGGCAGACGAATGTGTAATTTTGCTTGAATTGATAAGTTTTGATACAGATTTTGATAGAGCAGGATTGAGGCGGCTTGAACCCAGAGATGTTATCAGACTTGAGAAAGAGCAAAAATGACACAGGTTCATTTTAAGAGCTGGGTGGGTTATGGAGGGGTGTTTGTGTTGCTTGCATCCTTTGGGGTGTATTTGCTGACATTGACGCCTACTGTGGGGTTGCATGATTCTGGGGATATGATTACCTCATTTTTATTTGCCAAAAGACTAATGTTTAGTGTATATTTTAGTTAAATTGGGAGGTGATTTATGGTTATAGTTATAGGGATGTTGGGTGTGTGTCTTACGGTCTTGGGTATAATCCTTGCCTATATCTGGAAGGGTAATCAAAAGATGGAGAAGGCTATTTTAGCTGGTCAAGAAAGGCTTGAGGAAGGACAGAAGAAAGGATTTGCTATCCTTGAGGAAGGCCAGAAGGAAATAGCCCAGATAGTTAAAGAGGGTCAAAGAGAACTTGCACAGATGCTCCTTAACCAGACAAGGATATTGGAGAGGATTGAAGGAAAGATACCATCGCCTTCTGCTGGTTGATTATATGGAGTTTGTATTGCACTCCAAAAATAAGAATGAAGAAGGTTTTAGCAGGATTGGTTTTGGGGATAGGGATAGAGGCTTGGGCACAGGGGTCTATTACGGTTTATAACGCTGATGGTAGCTTTAGGTGTGCTACAGATACTATCCAATGGGGGATAAATGCCTGTCTAAATGGAGGAACAGTAACTTGTGCTGATGGGACATATACAGGCACAGGGAATAAGAATTTAAGCTGGATAGGGAAGCATATCACGGTAAGGTCTGAGAATGGAGCCACAAACTGTATCATTGACTGCCAGGGTTCAGGAAGGGGGTTTAATTTTAATAACACAGGACAGAATAGCACAGACCTTATCCAGGGGTAATTAGATAGATAGGAATGGATAAGAGAGCAAAACAAAGGTTCATAGATTGTGGAGGAATATTTGTCTTTTTTACATCCTTTGGGGTGTATTTGCTGACATTGACGCCTACAGTTGGGCTTCATGATTCTGGAGATATGATTACCTCAGCCTATGTTTTGGGTATTGCTCATCCTCCTGGCTATCCTTTGTATACCTTATTGGGCAAGGGATGGATGACGATTATACCAAGCTGAGAAATATACACTATAATGCCTTTTCTATTTTCTCGGGATGATGTACATTAACAATTTGGATTGGGATGATTATCGCATTAAGCATATTAGTCGCCATAATGTTGAACCACATGAAGTGTGGGAAGTATGTGAAGATCTGTTACATTTAGCTCACCGTGAAGGACGTAATCGCTATCGGCTCTATGGTCGGACTGCAGAAGGCCGTTACTTATTTGTTGTGTTGGAGCAAGTCGAAAAGATGGTGTATAAGCCTATCACGGCGAGAGATATGACTGATAATGAAAAAACAAAATTATAGGAGATTAAGAAAATGAATAATCTGCAAGTGCCAGAATTCAAAACTTATGAAGAGGAAGCCGCTTACTGGGATAATCTTGATACCTCTGCTTTTATGGAAGATGATGGGGAATGGTTCCAATTTGAAACACCGAACAAACGAGCAATGCGTGTTGCAATTTTACCTGAAATTGCGGGGGAACTTATACGGCAATCTCGTGCTCAAAGGGTATCGGTTGAGTCCCTAGTGAATGTTCTTCTGATTAAGCACATAAGTACACATGAATCATCAGTGGCAGTAAAGGAACATCTTGAAGTGAGATAGTTTGGTAAGCCAGATTTCAGAATCAAGATTTGACTTTACCACTAAAGATGTGATAATATGGAGTGCTAAGCGAGAGCTTTAGCTAAAAGCGCTGAGCAAGCTACCGCACTCCAAGGTTGAAAAAGATGAAGAGGGTTTTGGCAGGTTTGGTTTTGGTGATAGGGGTAGAGGCTTGGGCACAGGGGTCTGTGACGGTTTATAACCCTGATGGTAGCTT
>JAGUXG010000222.1 GCA_020061965.1 bacterium | reverse complement strand
ATTATGTTTGGTGATTGGTTATTGGATATTGAGATTTGTTTGTATCTTGGAGCTTGGTTATTGGTTATTTTACAAAAGGGGAGCTAAACACATACCATTCATCTGAATAGATATGAGAAAAAGGTCTTGATAAAATATATGTTTTCAAGTATATTGGTTGATATTAAGAACAAGGAGGATGATGAATATGAAGAATAAGGAGCTTTTATCATGGGTAGAGGAGATGGCTAAAATGTGCCAGCCAGACAGGATTCACTGGTGCGATGGGTCAGTTGAAGAGAAGGTTCGTTTAGAGAAAGAGGCTTGTGATAGCGGAGAATTGATTAGACTCAATCAAGAGAAGCTCCCAGGGTGTTTTTTCCACAGGACAAACCCTAATGATGTTGCCAGAACAGAGGATCTTACCTTTATCTGCACAAGCGATAAAGAGACTGCAGGTCCAAATAATAACTGGATGAGCCCAGAGGAAGGCTATGAAAGAGCAAGAAAGGTTTTTCAAGGCTCTATGGCAGGAAGGACAATGTATGTCATACCATTCTCAATGGGACCTGTTGGCTCTCCCTTTGCTAAGATTGGTGTTCAGTTGACAGACAGCATTTATGTTGTTCTAAATATGCGGATAATGACCAGGATAGGAAAACATGTTTTAGATACGCTCGGTGAATGGGGAGAGTTTACCAAGTGCCTGCATGGAAAGGCGGATGTGAATCCTAATCGCAGGCTCATTTTGCACTTTCCAGAGGATAATACTATCTGGAGTGTTGGTTCAGGGTATGGCGGAAACGCACTCTTGGGTAAAAAGTGTCTGAGCCTACGCTTAGCCAGCACCATAGCCAAAAAGGAAGGTTGGCTTGCTGAGCATATGCTCATTATGGGCATAGAGGACCCAAGCGGAAATATTGACTATATTGCAGCTGCATTTCCAAGTGCCTGCGGAAAGACAAACTTGACTATGCTCATTCCACCAGAGGGCTTAAAGAAGAAGGACTACAGGATTTGGACAGTTGGTGATGATATTGCATGGATGCAGATAGACAGTGATGGTGCTTTATGGGCTATTAACCCGGAAGCAGGCTTTTTTGGAGTTGCACCTGGCACAAACTCTTTGACAAACCCTAATGCTATGACGACTATTCAAAAAGACACCATTTATACCAATGTTTTACTAAAACCAGATGGAACTGTCTGGTGGGAGGATGGTGATGGCCCTGTTCCAGATGAGGGAATAGACTGGCTTGGAAGACCATGGAGGCCTGATATGATAGGTGAGGATGGAAAACCGGTAAAAGCCGCTCATCCGAATAGTCGTTTTACCGCACCCATTGCTAACTGTCCTTCAATAAGCCACAGGGTAGAGCATCATCACGGTGTTCCCATCTCTGCCATAGTCTTCGGTGGAAAGAGGGCGCATCTGGCACCGTTGGTCTATGAGGCATTCAACTGGGAGCACGGCGTTTATATGGGAGCAATTATGGCTTCAGAGCGGACTGCGGCTCAATACGGCAAAGTAGGTGAAGTCCGTCGCGACCCAATGGCTATGCTTCCATTCTGTGGCTATAATATGGCAGACTATTTTTCTCATTGGCTTTCTATGGGAAGAAGAATGACAAGCCCGCCCAAGATATTCAATGTCAACTGGTTCAGAACAGATGATGATGGCAAATTCTTATGGCCAGGTTATGGCGAAAACCTCAGGGTATTAGAATGGATAATAGCGAGGTGCAAAGGAAAGGCAGAGGCAAAAAAGACACCCATCGGCTACCTTCCAACACCAGAGAGCCTTGACTTAAATGGTCTTCATCTTCCGGGATTAGAGAAGCTATTAGAGACAAATCCTAAGGATTGGCTTGAAGAGACAAAGGCTGTTTCAAAGTTCTTCTCTCAATTCGGAGACCATATGCCCCAGATTATCTTGGATGAGCATAATGCCTTGTGCAATCGCCTGGCAGAAAGCCTTTCCCAATAACATACAACTTACAACATCCTAAACTTACAACCTCACTCTTTTTGTAAACCTGATTTACTTGGGTATAATTTGCGGTTACAGATAGTCTCCTACAAAACTTGCGTATTAACCCTCGTCTCCAAAGGATATGCCCAGAGACTTTGCTGATTGAATCACATCGCTGTCAAGGGGAACAGTCTTCATTTTGCCAATAGCCTCTATCAAAGGAACTGCGGTGATATTCGGTGGATGGAGGGCAACCATATGTCCAAACTTTTCTTCTTGAACCAATCTTACAGCAGCAGAGCCAAATCTTGTGGCAAGAAGCCTGTCAAATGTTGTGGGATGTCCTCCCCTTTGAAGGTGTCCTAAGACTAAAGACCTTGTCTCTTTTCCTGTCAATCTTCTCACCTCATTAGCCACATTCTCGGCAATTCCACCCAGGAGTGGTTCTACCCTTCCCTTATCCTTACATTCTTTGGTGAATAGACCACCTCCCTTTGGCTTCGCCCCTTCTGCTGCCACAATGATACAGAAATTCTTCTTTATCCTGTAGCGATCCCTTACCTTCGCACAGACTCTTTCCATATCAAAAGGAATCTCTGGAATAAGGATGACATCAGCACCCCCAGCAATTCCAGAATGTAAGGCAATCCAGCCTGCATACCTGCCCATCACCTCAACAACCATCACCCTCTGATGGCTCTCTGCTGTAGAATGGAGCTTGTCTAAAGCCTCAGTAGCTGTAGAGACGGCTGTGTCAAAACCAAAGGTCATCACTGTCCCAGAAAGGTCATTGTCTATCGTCTTTGGCACACCTACTAAAGGAATTCCCAGATCATAGAGCTTTTTGCCAATAGTCAAGGTGCCATCCCCTCCAATCACAATCAGGGCATCAAGCCTTAGCTTCTTAAACCCGTTTATCAGTCTATCAGAGACATCCTTTATGACAGTCTTTCTGCCAACCTTTATCTCCATCTTGAATGGGTCGCCTCTGTTTGTTGTGCCAAGGATTGTGCCACCTATATGCAATATCCCGGCAATATCCTTTGGTTTAAGTAGTTTTGATTTTCTAATATCTATCAGTCCAT
>JAGUXG010000115.1 GCA_020061965.1 bacterium | reverse complement strand
TTTGGTTATTGAGATTTGGTTATTGGTCATTGTTTGGTTATTGTTTCTTGTATCTTGGTTATTTTTCAAATTCATCTCTTTTTCACCTAAACACATACAGAATATCCATCACTTAAGCCCTTGAATCCTATCCTCCCTTTTTCACATATTTCTTCGCAAACTTAAAGTTTCTTGAGTATAAATCTTCTAATCAAAAAAAGAGGCTTTCTATTGCTACGATTTTACTCTATTTTCCAATGCAGAAATTGGCGAAGATTTTATCCAGCATCTCCTCTGTTGTTCTCTTGCCTGTAATCTCAGAGATAGCCTCCTCTGCCTTCTTGATGTCATAGGCAATAATCTCCTCCTCGCCACCTATTTTGAGATTGGTTATAGCTTTATCAATTTGTAGGGCTGTCTCTTTTAATGCCTCTTTATGCCTAAGGTTGGTGATAAGATGTGCCTCCTCAAAACCACTAAATAGAGATTCAGCTATAGCCTCTCTTAATTTGGAAAGATCTTTCATATTTGCCGAGACAAAGACACTCTTCTTACCAAACATTTCTATTCTCTCTTTATCTATTCTTTGAGGGAGGTCTATCTTGTTTATGCAGATAATCATCTCATTTCTTATGCTCTCTATTATTCCACACACTTCTTCTGAAATAGGCTCTGAGCCATCAAGAACAAAGATGACAATATCAGCAGAAGCAATCGCTCCATAAGCCCTTCGGACACCTTCTTTTTCAACAATGTCAATCGCATGGGTCAGGCCTGCTGTGTCTGTAATCTTTAAGGGAAGACCAGAGATGTCTATTATTTCGCTAACCAGATCCCTTGTTGTCCCTGGAATAGGCGTGACAATAGCCCTATCCTCTCCAAGCAACCCATTTAATATAGAAGACTTGCCAACATTTGGTCTGCCAACTATTACACCCTTAGCACACTCGCTGAGAAACTTTCCCTTGGCAAAGCTCTGAACTGAAGAATCAAGCTCTTTCTTGATGCAGGAAAGTTCACATAGAAACCACTCTCTATCAATCTCCTCCACCTCTTCAAAGTCTAAAGATGCAGAGACCCTTGTACATAGCTCAAATATCTTCTCGTCTATGCCTTTAAATCTAGCAGACAACTCACCTTTTAGTTGAGATAGGGCAACTTTTCTTGCAAGCTCTGTCTTGGCTCCGATAAGCGATGCCACAGCCTCTGCCTGAGCAAGGTCTATTCGTCCATTAAGATATGCCCTTTTGGTAAACTCACCTGGCTCTGCCAGCCTTGCTCCACAAGATAGACTGGCCTCAAGGATTTCTCGCAAGATTACCAACCCACTATGCACATTTATCTCTACAACATCTTCTTTGGTATAACTATGAGGTGCTTTGTGATAAGAGATAAGGGTTTCGTCAATCACCTCTTCTGTCTCTGGGTTGATAATATAAGCATAGACCAATCTATGCGACTGGCTTATCTTTTTGCTGGATATTCTGTTGATTATTGATAGGCTATCTGGACCAGACAATCTGACTATTCCAATTCCTCCCATGCCTGGTGGTGTGGAGATTGCAACTATGGTTCCCATAAAAAGATATTTTGGTACGGACAAAAACAACTACACTCTATTCTATTAAAAAGAGACTTATTATGAAACCTTTCTGTCTCTATCTTTCTTCTGGTGGCAGTTGCTTTATAGACAGGCTTATCCTTCCGTGAGTATCTATATTTATCACCTTCACCTTTGTCTCATCACCCTCTTTAAGGAAGTCTTCAACGCTATTTATCCTGTATGGGGCGATCTCAGAGATATGAAGGAGACCCTCTTGACCAGGAAGGATTTCAATAAATGCACCAAACCCTACAATCCGCATAACTTTTCCTGTATAGATCTTTCCTATCTCTGCTTCCTCAGTAAAGTATTTGGCCATATCAAAAGCTTGATTAACCCTCTTTTCATCTGTATGGAAAATGGTCACTTTCCCATCATCAGTGACATTGATTTTTGCTCCAGTGGCCTCAATGATGCTCTTTATTGTCCTTCCTCCTGGACCAATTAAATCCCTAATTCTATCCTGTTTTATAGAAAAGGCAAGAACCTTTGGTGCATACTGGGAGACATGTTCTTTTGAAGTAGATATTGCCTCAAGCATCTTCTTCAAGACATACAACCTTGCTTGTTTTGCCTTAGCAAGGGCATTTCTCATAATCTCTATATTAAGCCCAGAAACCTTTATGTCCATTTGAAGGGCAGTGATTCCCTTTTCTGTCCCGGCTACCTTAAAGTCCATATCACCTATACGATCCTCTTTTCCGGTTATATCGGCAATAACAACATAGTTATCCCCTTCTTTGACGAGCCCCATAGCCACACCTGCTACAGGAGCTATAATTGGGACACCTGCATCCATAAGAGAGAGTGTTCCTCCACAGACAGAAGCCATTGAGGAGGAGCCATTTGACTCCAATATTTCAGAGACTACCCTTATCGCATAAGGAAAATCTTCTTGGGAAGGGATAACAGGCTCAATCGCCCTTTCAGCTAAAGCACCATGACCTATCTCCCTTCTACCTGGTGCCTTGGCTTGTTTTGCCTCTCCTGTACTCCAGGGAGGAAAGTTATAATGGAACATAAATCGCTTCGACCACTTGCCTTCAATCTCATCCATCCTTTGTTCATCCTCAGTTGTCCCAAGAGTGGTGATAACCAATCCTTGAGTCTGTCCACGAGTAAAGAGGGCAGAGCCATGGATCCTTGGTAAAATTCCTATTTCACAGGTGATGCTGCGTATCTCATCGCTCCTGCGTCCATCCCATCTTTTCTGACCCTCAATTATTCCTCTTCTTACTGTCTCCTTCTTCATCTTTTCAAAGAAAGAGTATATCTTCTTCTTATATATCTCCTCAGAAAGAGCAGCTTCTACCTCTTTATATAACGTACAGACAACCCTTTCTCTCTCTTCGTGGTCTTCAATAAGATTTGCTTCTTTAAGCCTTGAGCCAACCCTTTCTCTTACCTTCTGTTCTTGCTCTACATTTCTCTCTTCTCTTGGCCACTCGCTCTTTCTTACCACTTTAAGCATCCTTTCTTGTTCTTCAACTATCTTGTTTATAGCAGACTGACCAAAGCTGATTGCATCTAAAACCTCGTCTTCAGAAGCTTCATTTGCCCCTGCTTCAATCATTGTGATAAAGTCCTTTCCGCCAGCAACGACTAAGTCCAATCTACTCTCTTTACGCTCTGCAAATGTTGGATTGAGAATAAGCCTCTCTCCTATCTTTCCAACCCGAACACCAGCAACAGGGCCCTTTTCAAAAGGAATATCAGAGACCATAAGTGCAGCCGAGGCACCAATAATCCCCAAAACATCTGGGTCATTCTCATCATCTATGGAGAGGACAGTTACATAAATGAAGAGGTCAATCAGTAATTCTGATGAAAAGAGTGGTCGAATTGAACGGTCTGTTAGTCTGGCAGAGAGGATCTCAGACGCCCTTGGTGAACCCTCCCTTTTGAAGAAGCCCCCAGGAAACTTTCCTGCGGCATAAAACCTGTCCCTCCAATCAATCATCAATGGAAAGCCATCGCTTGCATTCTCAAGTGTTTTAGCGGTTGTAGTTACCAAAACTACCGTCTCTCCACACTTGACAGTCACTGCTCCATTGGCTTGTTTGGCTAATTTCCCAGATTCAATTGTAATCTTTCTTCCTTCTACTTCAATATTAGTTGTTATCATCTTCGTATCCCGAGCTTAGCAATGATTGTTTTATACCGGGATATATCCTTCTTGTTCACATAGTTAAGAAGCCTCCTGCGTAAACCTACCATTTTGAGAAGCCCTCTCCTTGAATGGAAATCCTTTGGATGAACCTTAAGATGTTCAGTCAGATAGGTGATTCTTCCAGATAACAAGGCTATCTGGACCTCAGGGGAACCAGTATCCGCTGCATGAAGCCTATGTTCTTCAACAATACTTCTTTTACTTTCTGCTGTAAATGCCATTTTTCCTCCTTCTAAATCTTTTTAAGGTAGTATGCAAACCAAACTGCCTTTTGTCAATTTATTATTGCAGAAACTCCCCAACTTTTGCAAAAGTTCTGTATAGATAAGATTAATAAATAATGCCAAAAGAGAGAAAGTGGTCTCAGGCACAACCATCAGCCGTAGGTTACCTGGTCTTAAAGATGATTGGGGAGTCTTTCTTAAAGCTTAAGATTATTGACCTCCATAATAAAAGAGACAAGAGACAAAGATAGATTGACAACAATAAAGATGATGAAGATATGAAAAGGAGAGGTCTGTCTAATTATTGCTATTTATTGCTATAATTTTTGAACCATAATAACCCTTTTTGTAAGGTTGGAGAAGTTCTGGTATGAAGAGATATTTGTTGTAATCACTCAGTTATCAATTTTTTTGATCTTGTAATCAAACTATAAACATAGCATCGCCATAGCTGGCAAATCTATATCCTTTGGCCTTCGCCTCCTCATAGAGCCATTTTAGCCGTGCAAGTCCTACAAAAGCTGAAGTCATAATGAATGGAGGGGATTCTGGTAGATGAAGGTTTGTCAGGAAGCAATCTATCCATTTGAATCTATGTCCAGGTGTGATAAAGATGTCTGTCCAGAAAGAAGATGATATTATCTTTTCTTGTCTCTCTAAACACCTGATGACAGATGTGCCGCAGGCAACAAGCCTTTTCTTGCCCTTTATTGCTTCTGCTGTCTGGCTCGGAATCTCGCAATATTCCTTCTCCATCTTTCCATTGCCTGGCTTCTGAAATGTTCCAGCCCCAATATGAAGGGTGATAAACCTTATCTGGACACCCCTTGCTTCTAATTCAGAGAGAAACTCTTTGGTGAAATGTAGGCCGGCTGTGGGAGCAGCTATAGAACCAAGATTCTTTGCATATATGGTCTGATAAAACTCTTTATCTTTCTCTTCTGGCTTTCGTTTAATATACGGAGGAAGAGGGATAATTCCTATCTCCTTTATCCGCTCATAGAAGTTACCACTATACTCAAACCTTGCCATTAAAGGCTCAAGATGGACAATCTCACAAGAGAGGTTTCCAAAATCAAATTTTGCTCCGAGCTTTGCTCTCTTTCTTGGCTTTGCTAATATCTCCCAGACATCCTTTTCTAATTCTCGCAGGAGAAGAAGCTCTATCTGACCAATCAACCTGGCAGGAATCACCTTTGTATCATTCAGGATGAGAAGGTCAGAGGGTTGAAGGATATCCTTCAAATCTTCAAAGATAAGATGCGATAAGTCCTCTTTCTTGCGGTCAAAAAGGAGTAATTTGCACCTCTGCCTATCAGAAATAGGCTCCTGGGCAATAAACTCTTTTGGAAGGCAATAAGTAAATTTTGAAAAGTTCGTCACTTATATTTTTTGCGACTTAGCAAAAAAACATCTTGATAAAGTTTAAAAATTGAAAGGAAGATGGGAATTAAAATTTACCTCTTGTGCCATAACACCTATTAATCAAAAGTTCTCAAGTTTTTAAACTACAGTTTCGCCATCTTTTGAAAAAAGGTTCAGAAAAGACTTGGTCCTACAGATATTAAGAATCTCTTTTATGAAGGAGGACCGAGTATTCATCGGTATTTTGGTAAAATTTATTAAGTATAGTTAACCCCAAAATTCCATACACAACTCATATTCATTCATAAACTTCTCAATCTAAAATAGGCATAACTCAGCTTTTAGCTGAATTTATTAAACTCTCTTGAGAGCTTATTCCTATTGAACGCTTCTATCCTTCTCTTTCTTCTTTTTGTTTGATCTTCTTTTTTTCTCCTCCATATACTATAATATCGGCATTTGGAGAAAGACCTTAAAAGATATTGTACAGTTTAATGTAAGATACTGTATGTATATCCTCTGGAATAGAAAGAATAGGAATATTTTTACTATTTATCTGCATTTTTCCATCATCTTAAAAGGTTTTTCAAATTGCAAAAGTTCAGAATTTGCCTAAATGAAAAATATAAACCTTTGGAGGCACAGATTGTAATCTCGATTTATTTTCTGTATATCAAGAGATAGAGGTGATGTCAAACTCCTTTAGAAACTTCAGAAACTCCTCCATAGGTTTGGTCTTAAATCGCTTTGGATTGGTGATAATAGAAAAATAGCGGATAAGGTTGACCCCATTTAGAAAGTAACCCCTTAAAGTATTGAGCTTCTTCTCTTTCAAGATGGCCCACTTGGAGATAATAGCCACCCCAAGACCTGCCTCAACAGCTGCCTTGATTGATTCGGAGCTACCAAGCTCCATCTTTATTCTTAACGAACTTGGGCTTATCTTTGCTTCCTTCAATCTCTCTTCAATTATCTTTCTGGTTCCTGAACCTTCCTCTCGCATAATAAAAGGCTCTTTCAGCAATTCAGCCTTTTCTATCCTTTCATTCATTGCCCAGGGATGTTTTGGCGAGGCAATAACAACCAATTCATCCTCAATAAACCTTTCTACCAAAATATCCTTCTCTTGGACAGGACCTTCAACCAGACCCAAGTCAATAGAATCTGATAATATACTCAAGAAACACAGGTTTGCGAAAAATTTTTGCCAATAATCTGGAAATTTTCAGTAAGCAGGGTGGATAATTCCTCTTTGTAAAGATGAAGA
>JAGUXG010000174.1 GCA_020061965.1 bacterium | reverse complement strand
TTTATGCGAAAAATAGGAATTTGAAGATTTTTTCTTTAATTTCCCATTTTCCTTTCAATTTGTTAAACCTTATCAAAGGGTGCGGAAAATGGGAAATTTATTAGCTACTGGTGAACCGAGGATAGATCTTCTGAAAAAACCCGTGATCCTTGGTGAATCTGCGGCAAGAAGATATTCCAGTTACGAAAATTTGTAGCAAAGAAGATATAGAATAATGTATAGTATAGTGACTAAAAGGAGGTTAGATATGAAGGTATATGAGGGTAAAATGGATGCAAAGGGGATGAGGTTTGGGATAGTTGTCTCAAGGTTCAATGAGTTTATCGCTGGGATGCTGAAAGAGGGTTGTATTGACACCCTGATAAGGCACAATGCAGAGGCAGATGAAATCTGCCTTTTCTATGTGCCAGGTGGATTTGAGATACCTCAAATAGCCTATAGGTTGGCAAAATCAAAGGATTTTGATGCAGTCATCTGTCTTGGTGTAGTCATCAGGGGCGATACCCCACACTTTGAGTATATTGCCCAAGAGATAAGCAAGGGCATAGCCAAAGCATCCATCGATACAGATACACCAGTAATCTTTGGCGTCATCACTGCTGATAATATTGAGCAGGCAATAGAGAGGGCTGGAACAAAGTCTGGGAATAAGGGAAGGGATGCTGCTATCTCTGCCATTGAAATGGTGAACTTGTTGAGGGATATTGAAAAGGATTGACCGATTTTTTACGGAGGGAATATGCAGAAAAATATATATACTGCAGTAACAAAACAAGACGGAGATTGGTGGATAGGATGGATTGAAGAAGTGCCAGGAGTGAATTGCCAAGAACAGACGAAAGAAAAACTGTTGGAAAGCTTAAGTATAACCTTAAGAGAAGCACTTAAGTTCAATCGTGAAGATGCTCTTCGTGCCGCTGAGTCAAATTATCAAGAAGATCTGATGTTCGTATGAAGCGACTGGAAGTCCTGGCATACTTGCGTAAGAATGGATGCGAGTTTCTTAGAGAAGGCAATAGTCATTCATGGTGGTGGAATCCCGCGTTGAATAAAAGATCTTCAGTTCCTCGACATACTGAGATAAAAGATAATCTTGTACGGAAAATTTGTAAAGATTTGGGGATACCATTCAAGTAGTGCCAGAAAGGACTCTGTAAGATAAGAAATGATAGGGTTAAGATTAAGATATTGAGTAAAAAATGATTGACCGATATACACTCAAAGAGATGAGTGGGATATGGACGCTTAAGCATCGCTACCAGCGGATTCTGGATGTAGAGATAGCTGTGGCAAAGGCACAGGCAGAGCTTGGGTATCTCCCCAAAGAGGCAGCAGGGGTTATAGAAGAGAAGGCAAGGTTTGATGTGGATAGGGTAGCCCAGATAGAGAGCGAGGTAAAGCACGATCTTATCGCCCTTCTCACCAATGTAGCCGAGTATGTTGGAGAACCTGCTCGGTATATCCACCTGGGGTTAACATCTTATGATGTTGTTGACACAGCCCTATCTTTGATGCTGAAAGACTCTCTCAAGATTATCAAAGAAAAGATAGATTCCCTTCTTCTGGCGATAAAAGACAAGGCTTATGAGTATAAAGAGACAGCAATGATTGGCAGAACACATGGCATCCATGCAGAGCCACTCACCTTTGGCTTGAAACTTGCCTTGTGGTATGCTGAAATGATCAGAAACAAAGAGAGGCTTGAGAGGACAGAGGAGATTGTCGCTGTTGGAAAAATATCAGGTGCTGTCGGCACTTATGCCCATATAGACCCAAGGATAGAGGAGATTGCCTGTAGAAATCTTGGTCTTCTGCCTGTCCAAATATCTTCTCAGGTAATCCAGAGGGATAGACACGCAGACTATCTTTGCACATTAGCCATCATCAGCTCAAGTTTAGATAAGTTTGCTACGGAGATACGGAGCCTGGCGAGAACAGAGCTGGGAGAGGTAGAGGAGCCATTTGGAAAGGGCCAAAAAGGCTCATCAGCGATGCCCCATAAGAAAAACCCTATACTTTGTGAGAGAATCTCTGGCCTCGCAAGAATAACAAGGGCGAATGCCCAGGTTGGATTAGAAAATGTTGCTCTCTGGAATGAAAGGGACATATCTCATTCATCAGCAGAGAGGGTTGTCTTGGCAGATTCATCTATATTGGTTGACTTTATGTGTTTTGAATCTTCTAAAGTTATAAAAGGTCTTGTTGTCTATCCAGAGAGGATGTTGGAAAACTTGAACAAGACAAAGGGTCTTATCTTCTCAGAGGGTTTGATGCTCACTTTAGTAAGAAAGGGTGTGAGCCGTGAGGAGGCGTATAAACTTGTTCAAACACCAGCACTTTTGGCAAAAGAGAAGGCTTGGGATTTCAAAGAGCAAGTTTTGAAGGAAAGGAGTATATTGGCGATACTTTCCCAGCCAGAGATAGAGGAATGCTTTTCTATAAAGTCACACCTGAAGAACATAGACTTCATATTTGAAAAGGTATTTGGTAAATAAAGCACTTATAGTCAATGGTAAAAGATTTAGTAAGTTGGCTATCTATCTCTTTGATCATATTCTTTATTTCAGGATGTAATCAAGAGACAAGAGAAAAGGGCAAGTCGCAGGCAATGGATGTCAAGCAGCAGGTGGAAATCCAAGAAAATGATCTTAAAGAGAAACTGCCTCAGGAAAAAGAGATTGTCTCCAAAGAAAAGATCCCTCAGGAAAAAGGGGCTATCTCCGAAGAAAATATGGTTCAAGAAAAACCCATAGAGGTCGATATAAGGATTGAATGGTATGCCTCTTTTACTGAAGGCCTGAATATAGCCAAAGAAAAGAAGAAGCCCTTAATGGTAGATTTTGATGCAGGCTGGTGTATATGGTGTAAAAAATTAGATGAAACAACCTACAAGGATGAACAAGTAATAGCACTTTCCAAAGAATTTATACCTGTCAAGGTTGATTGCGATGAAGACACTATAACTCCGGGCAGATACGGAATAAGGGGATTGCCAACCATTCTCTTTCTGAACCCTGGAGGTCAAGTGATTCATCAGGTGATAGGCTATCGCAGCCCAGAGAATCTCCTCCTGGAGATGAAGAAAGCACTTAAATAGATGAAGGAATATAAAGTCATCTTTTATCCAGGTGAAAAGGAGATCGTCGCACCAGAGAATGAAAATCTGCTTCGGGTGGCTGCGGCTGCAGGTCTTTATATCACTGCTTCTTGCGGTGGGAATCAGACCTGCGGAAAGTGTAAGGTTATAATTGAGTCTGGGAAGGTTGAAGGAGGCAATTTAGAAAATCTCTCTTTTGAGGAGATAAAAAGGGGTTACAGGTTGGCCTGTGCTTCTAAGATAAAGAGCGACCTTGCGGTTAGAATCCCTGTTGAATCCCAGCTTTCAGATAAAAGGGTGCTTAAGGAAGCTGTCTCAAAGAGGCTCATCATCCTTGAGCAGTTAAAGAACCTCTCTTCGGATTATAAGCTTGAGCCTCTTCTTAAGAAGTATTATCTTGAGCTTCCGCTACCAACCCTTGAGGATCACATAGACGATTGGGCCAGAATTAAAAGGGCTTTTAAGCAAAAATATGACCTCCATTGTTGCTCTATCTCCTTTTCTTGCCTGAAAGTGCTGCCGTCTCTTCTAAGAAAGGCTGATTTTAAGGTGACCCTGACCATTTGCCAGAATGGAGAGGTAGTTAAGATTGAAGAAGGGGATCAGACAAAGGAGCATTTTGGCCTGGCCTGCGATATTGGCACTACCTCAATCTATGTCAGCCTCATCAATCTTTTGGACGGAAAGATTCTATCCACCTCCTCAGATTATAATGGCCAGATCGCTTATGGTGAGGATGTTATTCATCGGATCACCTATTCTCAAAAAGGCGATGGATTAAAGACCCTCCAGAAAGCGGTTACAAAGACCATAAATAAGTTGATAGAAGATGTCCTGAAAGAAGCAGAAGTCTCTAAGGAAAAGGTCTCCTATTTAGTGGCAGCTGGAAATACAACTATGACACATCTCTTATTGGGAATCAACCCCAGGTATATAAGAGAAGCCCCTTATATTCCAGCCACAAATTCTCCTTTAGCGATAAAGGCATTTGAGATTGGTCTTAATCTTGGTGAGCATACCTACCTCTATCTCTTACCAGGTGTAGCCAGCTATGTCGGAGGAGATATCACCTCTGGTATCTTAGCCACAGATATTACCCGCTCAGACGATTTGACACTCTATATTGACATTGGCACCAATGCTGAGGCTGTGGTAGGGAATAAAGACTGGATGGTCACAGCAGCCTGCTCTGCAGGTCCTGCCTTTGAAGGAGGAACTATAAAGCACGGTATGCGAGCTACCACTGGAGCTATTGAACAGGTGGAGATAGGCAGCGATTATGAGCCGATGATCATCACCATTGGCCATAAACCTGCTAAGGGGATATGTGGGGTAGGGCTTATCGACCTTGTAGCTGAGATGTTAGAGGCAGGCATAATAAACCAGAAGGGAAGCTTTAACGAGGTCAACAGTGCGAGAATCAGAACTAAAGAAGGGATAAAAGAGTATGTCCTGGCTTTTGCTGATGAAACGGATATTGAGAAGGACATAGTTATTACAGAGCCGGATATTGATGATCTGATGCGGGCTAAAGGGGCTATATATGCTGGCGTCTCTACACTGCTTAATAGCGTCGGACTTGCCATTTCTGATATTGATAGGGTTATTATAGCCGGAAATTTAGGTTTTCATATAGAGATAGAAAAGGCGATTATCATTGGACTCTTTCCAGAGATGGACTACTCAAAGTTTAGCTTCGTTGGAAATGGCTCCTTGCTTGGAGCTACGCTCTCTGCTTGTTCAAAGCAGATGTTTGAAAAAGCCCAGCAGGTAGCCGGGTCAATGACAAATATTGAGCTTTCAGACAACATTAGCTTTATGAATGAATATATGGCTGCACTCTTCCTTCCACATACAGAGGAGAAAAGATTCCCAGAGGTCTTTAAGAATTTAAGGAGTCGGATATGAGATACAGATACATCTATGGACCTGTCTCTTCCTGGAGATTGGGCAGTTCCATGGGGATAGACCTGCTTTCTTGCGAAGATAAGATATGCACCTTTGATTGTGTTTACTGCCAGATTGGCAAAAGATCGAGATATACTATTGAAAGAGAGGTATATGTTCCAAAAGAGGCAGTTATTCAGGAGTTGAAAAGCCTACCTGCGGACTGCAAGATAGATTATATCACATTTTCTGGCAGGGGAGAGCCAACCCTGGCAGAAAATCTGGGTGAGGCTATAAATGCTGTAAAAGCCTTGCAAAAGGGAGCTGTGGCAGTCATAACCAATTCATCTTTAATGGATAAAAAAGAGATAAGGCTGGAATTATCCCAGGCAGACTTTGTGATAGCTAAATTGGATGTGGCTTCACAAAAATCAGCTGAGTCAATCAATAAACCTGCCTCAGGGATTAGATTTGAGCCTATCTTTAACAGCCTTGTAGAGTTTAGAAGGGAATATAAGGGAAGACTGGCTATCCAGATTATGTTCATTGATGAGAATAAAGATGATGCCGCTAAATTGGCAGAGTTGTGTGCCAGAATAGGACCAGATGAAGTACAGATAAATACACCCTTAAGGCATTGTGGAGTCAAGCCATTATCAAGGGAAGAGATTCTTAAGGTATGGGGATATTTTAAGGGAATGAGGGTAGTTTCGGTCTATGATGCAGAGCCTAAAGGGGTTAGTCCACTTAGTCAGGAAGATACCTTGAAGCGAAGGGGAAAAATTTAAGAACAATAAAATCCAGAAACTGGTTCATCTTCTCTTTATTATACCCAAGTAAATCAGGTTTACAAAGAGAGTGAGGTTGTAAGTTTAGGATGTTATCTGTTCTACTTCTTCAACCTACAACCTACAACAAAAATTTTTCGCAAACCTGTTGCTTTTGGGTATAATTTTTTCTTAACATTTATTTTACCTTTTGTCAAAGAACAACTTCAATCTCGGTAAAAATATTTATCAAAATCTAGTTTTTTTGCAAAGGCTGTTGTGGAAGGGTATGATTCTATTGAAAAGAGATAAAGAAGAAATCTAAATCGCAAGTGTCAAATTTAGGCATATAGCTATTTTACAGGCTATAAATTTTCTTTCTGCCATTTTATAATTTCTTTTAAAATTCTCCTTACAAGCTCCAAATATTTTGGAGAAACATTTTGAAAAGCTCCTATGATTTCAAAAAACTCAGGGATGCTTTCTTTATCTTTTT
>JAGUXG010000150.1 GCA_020061965.1 bacterium | reverse complement strand
TCTTCATCTTTACAAAGAGGAATTATCCACCCTTTACTAAAAATTTCCAGATTATTGGCAAAAATTTTTCGGTAAACCTCGTGTTTCTTGAGTATAAAAGATATAGTCAATATAGCCGTTATCTCCTTCCCCACTTTATAAACCCTCATTTTTCACAATATTATAATACAAAATTCCCGCAGTTTATGCCATAGTTTTCTCATTTCTGACGTTTTGGTTGGGTATGGATCTGATATGAAAACAGGGGCTATCCTTGTGGCTTATGTCTACTCCAAAACTAAAAACAAACAGATGGAAAAATAGAATGAGTCCTTATGAAATCTTGGTAAGGGCTACCAATAAAATTGATCCTGGCATTCTAAATCTACCTTATTTTATCCTGAATACAAGAGTGCTGACTTACCATGTGCAAACGAAGTCAATTTTTTCAGAAATATATCATTTGACATAGTAAGCACAGATATTTTCTTGCAGAGCAAGAAAATATTATGGTATAATAAACAACATTCAGCCAACTGAATACTAAAAAAGGGGGAAATATGTTTGAAAGATTTACAGAGAGGGCCAGGAGGATATTGGCTATCGCTCAAGAGGAGGCAAAGAATCTGAACCACGACTATCTTGGGACAGAGCATATCCTCTTTGGGCTTATCAGAGAAGGAGAGGGTGTTGCTGCAGAGGTCTTGCGGAATATGGGGATTGAGTTTGAGACTATAAGGCTTGAGATAGAAAGGGAGGTTCCGCCTGGGGGTGCTCTGGCTATCTTAGGAAATGTCCCTTTTACACCTAACGCAAAGAAGGTTCTAGAATTGGCTGTTGAAGATGCCAGGAATATGGGCCATAATTATATCGGTACAGAGCATCTGCTTCTTGGGCTTATCAGGGAGGGAGAGAGTATTGGAGCCAGAATCCTTCTAAAGTTTGGTGTCACCTTTGAAAAGGCAAAGGCCGAGATTACCAGGATTTTAGGAGGAGGCTCTGGTGTGCCTGGGGCAGTTGGAGAGGAGGCAAAGAGAGGAAAGACCACCACGCCAGTTCTTGATCACTTTTCCAGGGACCTCACAGCTTTAGCTTCCGAGAATAAACTTGACCCTGTTGTTGGTAGGGCCGATGAGATAGAGAGGGTTGTCCAGATATTAGCCAGAAGAACAAAGAATAACCCCGTCTTGATTGGTGAGCCAGGCGTTGGAAAAACAGCTATTGTAGAAGGATTGGCTCAAATGATTGTCAAAGGAGAGACCCCAGAAATATTGACTGGAAAGAGGGTTTTATGCCTTGACCTGGCTGCCATTGTTGCTGGAACAAAGTATAGAGGAGAGTTTGAGGAGAGGCTGAAGCGGGTTATGAATGAGGTCAGATCCTCCCCCAATATAGTTCTTTTTATTGATGAGATGCATACCATAATTGGAGCAGGTGGAGCAGAGGGTGCTATAGATACCGCAGCTATCTTAAAGCCTGCCTTAGCCAGAGGAGAACTACAGTGTATCGGTGCAACAACAATGGATGATTACAAGAAGTATGTGGAGAGGGATGCTGCCTTAGAGAGGAGATTTCAACCTGTCCAAGTTGATGAGCCAACTGTCGATGAGACAACAGAGATACTGAAAGGCTTGCGTGATAGATACGAGGCACACCACAGGGTAAAGTTTGAAGATTCTGCCTTGATTGCCGCAGCAAGATTCGCCCATAGGTATGTCTCAGACAGATTTCTGCCTGACTCTGCTATAGACCTGATGGATGAGGCTGGTTCTCGGGCAAGGCTCAAGACAACAACCCTTCCGCCGCATCTGAAGAAGAAGGAAGAAGAGATAAAGCAGATGACTAAAGAGAAAGAGGCTGCTATAAGCAATCAGGAGTTTGAAAAGGCAGCCGAGACAAGGGATAAAGAGAGGGCTTTGCGGGCAGAATATGAGAAGATGAAGAATAAATGGGACACATCCTTTACTGAGAAGAAAAAGAATGTTGTTGTGGATGAGGATATAGCTGAGATTCTATCAAAAAAGACTGGGATTCCTGTCTATAAATTGGTAGAAAAAGAGTCTAAAAGGCTACTCAGAATGGAGGAAGAACTTCACAACCGGGTTATTGGCCAGGATGAAGCCATATCTTCCTTATCTCGTGCTATACGCCGGGCAAGGACAGGACTGAAGGATGTTAAGAGACCAATGGGATCATTCATCTTTCTTGGTCCAACAGGTGTCGGAAAGACAGAATTAGCCAAGGCATTAGCTGAGTTTCTCTTTGATGATGAGGATGCCCTTATCCAGATAGATATGTCTGAGTTTATGGAGAAGTTTGCTGTCTCAAGGCTGACAGGTGCACCCCCTGGTTATATTGGCTATGAAGAGGGTGGAGAACTGACAGAAAAGGTAAGGAGGAAGCCATATTCAGTCGTCCTTTTGGATGAGATAGAGAAGGCTCATCCAGATGTCTTCAATATCCTGCTGCAGATATTTGAGGATGGCCATCTTACAGACAACCTTGGCCATACAGTTGATTTCAGAAATACAGTCATTATTATGACCTCAAACATTGGGGCAAAGGAGATAACCGGCAAGAAGGAGCTAGGGTTTAGACCAGGAGGCTCTGAGAGGAAGTATGAGGATATGAAGGATAGGGTTTTGTCTGAGTTGAAGAAGATCTTCAACCCTGAGTTTTTGAATAGAATAGATGAGACTGTTGTCTTTCACAGCCTCACTAAAGATGAACTGAAAAAGATTGTAATCTTAATGATAGAAAGATTGAACGAGCAGATAAAGGACCAGAATATAGAGCTTGTCTTAACAGACGAGGCAATCAACTTCTTTGTGGAAAAAGGATATGATGAGGTCTATGGGGCAAGACCATTACGCCGGGCTATCCAGAGGCATATTGAGGACCCGCTCTCTGAGGAGATTCTGAAAGGACGGTTCAAAAAAGGCGGAGAGATTAAGGTCAACACAAAAGAAGGGAAGGTGGTCTTTAAGTGAACAAATATGATACGATCATTCAAACGATTCTTGCTCATCACCCCTGACACACAAGCTACTTATCTTTTCGGAACTTATGGCACTGAAGAGGAATGACCAGAGAGTGATGTATATATGGCTGT
>JAGUXG010000245.1 GCA_020061965.1 bacterium | reverse complement strand
ATTGATAAAACCAATAGTATGTAGTAAAATAGCTCACCTGATGCTTGTCAACGACCTCTAATTTTATCCTTGTCTTTGTAGAAGTGATATAAGAGCCAGAAATCTTTATCATTGGTTCATACCATAAGGAGGTCTCCTGGCTTCCCTTAAAATTCTGCCACCACTGCCGCGCCTGGCCATCTATATAAACACCAAGACTGAATGGTGCTGTAGCCCTGGCTACAATGAACAGGTCCTTGTTTGGAATAGTCTGGACAGTAAACTCTTCACCACCAGATACCACCCTTCCTGCATCTGCCACAATCTTTTCGGGTTCATCCTGATATGAGGCTAAGGTCAAAAGTGTTCTCTTGTCAAGACCTGGCTCTGCTGACCAGCTTTTATGGCCATGCTTTTCCTCATCCTCAACATCTGCGACATCTATCTTATCGGAAATAGATAATCCTTTGAGATTCTCCTTTGTAGATGTAAGCTGAATATTGTCTCCTATGTTCGTATACTTAAAATTTGCTTTATAAACCTTCATTGGCTCAGACCCAGCCCCGGCTATAGTTGGCTCACTCAAACCAAAAGATGCTTTTCCCTCACCAAGGAGATAGCCTGGAAAACTAAACCAGCTTGGATAAATGATAAAGTAGTCAGGCTTTCTGGCAAGTTTTTCAAGTGCTTCATAGAGGCTTCCATTTCCATCCCCGGCATGTGTTCCTGACTTGACTATCTTTGGATAGCAAAGCCCGACCAAGTCAATGCAGTATCTCTGGCTGAAATACTTTATTGCACCAGCATCATTCAAGGCTATTACTGCCTCTTTTGGTATGTTGCTCTCTATCCATTTGGCTATGGTAATCTGCTGAAGATGAATATCCTTGCAGTTTTTGCCATAGGCAATGCCAAAGTAAAGACTAGAAAGAAAAGAGAAGAGGATAAAGAAGATAGAGATTCCCCAGAAACCCTCTTTAGCAGCAGGAAGCGCCTGACTCAACTGATGAATTCCGACTACCACCATGATTAAAAACAGGGGATAGTAAGGGATGATGTATCTATGCCAATGGATATTATCAGGCTTTGAAATGGATGCCATCAGGATGCCAATAAAGAACCACAAAAAAGCAAGAAAGTATGGACCAAGCCTCCTTTTTGTCATCTCTCCGTAGCCATTTGGAAATGTAGCAATGATAAAGAAAAGAAGGCCAAAAGGGGCGATATATGGAGCAGGATAGCCTGAGTTGGCATTTAAGACTCCAATATAATCCCCAGAAAATCCAGCAAATACCTCTTTTAAGAGGAAGAAGAAGTATCTGATGCCTGTAGCTACACAATCTAATATGGAGCTATGACCCGTAGCAAATTGCGATTTTGAGGCTATGGTGTTGAAACCTGCTGAGCCTGTGAGGATACGGTTTAATAATAACCAGGCCAGGCCAGAAAGGATAGGAATGAAAGAGAGGATAGATTGAATAAAAGGCAGTCTCTCATTTTTAGGCTTAATAAACTGATTGACAAAGATTAGAAGGAAGAGGGTGATAGAAGCGATGAATCCTTCGGGCCTCGTGATAGAAAGGAGAGCTCCAGCTATTGCGGAAGGTAGAAGATTCTTTCTCTCATAAAAGGCTATGAATGTCCAGAAGAAGAGAACCAGCATAAAACCGAATAGGCCTGTGTCCATTCCAGAAAAGGCTGCCCAGACAAAAGGCCCACTTAAAATGACAAGGAGCATAGCCACGATACCAGTACCTTGGCCAACAAGAGCCCTGCCAATAAGATAGGAGATGAACCCTGTTCCTATCAAAAGAATAAAGGAGAGGAAAAGGGAGTAGTTGATTATGCTCAAGCCGTCAAATCCAAGCGAGAATCCCAGGGCAAGAATGAGGGTGTAAAGGAGGCTGGTTACGCCTGTGGTTGGTGCATCACCTGTGTTATACTGAAAAGGAAAGCCATAAGCAAGCTGACGGCCATACTGAAAAAAGATGAAGGGGTCATCTAATGGAAGAGAGAGCTTGCCCTCACAGTAGTATCTCATTGAGGCAATATAAGCAAAGGAGATTATGGCACAAACAAAAAATAGGGAAGCAACAACCCAAACAACTCCTTTTTTTTTCTTCTTTTCTTTCATTTAGTCTCTCAATTTTAAGCCCCTTCTTCTGCTTTGTCAATAAAAAAAGGGGACCCGAAGGCCCCCTTTTTTACTTCGCGTTCCAGAAATTAGAACTTGGTTACGAGCTGACACTTGAGCATTGAAGCTGGGTCTCCGTCCTTTTCTTGAACATCGCCTGGGCTGAATCTGGCATAGATGATGTCGATGTCTGTCTTGTCGTTATACTTGTAAGAACAGGTCAGGTCTATCTCACTGCCGATGTCATCCTTTTTGTCCGCACCAACAGTCACCTTCTCAGCAGAATTAAACTTGGTGTAGCCAAGGCCAAGGGTTAAGCCTTTAAGTGCATCAGGAGAGATGGTTGCATTCAGGTTTAGTGCCTTCAGACCACTACCCTTAAGTGTGATAACATCCTCAACAAGCATAGCTGAGAAGTATCTATAGTCTGGTAGTATCCCTGTGTAGGTTTTGGCCTTTTTTGGATCCTTACCGTCATCACCAGACATAGAAAGATGGCTTCCTTCAACAGCTACAGCACCAAGACTTGGTAGCTCAGTTTTATAGCCACCACCGAGCCTTAAGGCTGAGGCATCCCTTGTTGTAGTTGTATTAACATCTCCAGACTGCTTGGCATACTGAAAGAAGTAGTTGAGTGTTGAGGCAATCTCCATTGAGCCTTCAACCTTGAAACCATAGACATTGTTCCTGTCAACCAAATCATCACATGGGTTGTTTTTGGTTGCTCTCAGGTAATAACCGCAGATATTAGTTTCACCAATGGGAAGTGGATAGGAGGCTGTTATTCCTTGAATCTTTTT
>JAGUXG010000192.1 GCA_020061965.1 bacterium | reverse complement strand
TGAGTGCATCCGGCACGAATACCTGCTAATGTATTTGCACAGGCAAGGTCTGAGTCGTTGTGGATATGGATGCCCAAAGAACAATCGCTCTTTAGGCAAGAGATCATCTCCTCAACCTGATGAGGGAGCGTGCCTCCGTTGGTATCGCAGAGGACAACAACCTCTGCCCCGGCATTTGCAGCTACCTCTATTGCCTTTTTGGCATATCTGGGGTTTGCTTTATAGCCATCAAAGAAGTGTTCCGCATCAAAGAAGACTCTCCTTCCCTTTGAAACAAGGTAAGAGACAGAGTCATTTATCAGCTTCAGGTTTTCGTCTAAGGAGATATGGAGTGCCTTCTTTACTTGAAAATCCCAGGTTTTTCCGAAGATAGTGATAATCTTTGTCTTTGCTTTGAGTAAGGCAGAGATATTGGGGTCATCACAAGCAGAATACTTGGGATGAGCTGTTGAACCAAAGGCTATTATCTCAGAAGATAACTTCTCCTTTTGAACATAAGAGAAAAATTCATCATCCTTCTGGTTTGAACCAGGCCATCCACCCTCTATATATCTTATCCCCAGCCTACAAATCGCCTTAGCTATGGCAATCTTATCAAGAAGAGAGAAGGATATCCCCTCTGTCTGTGCCCCATCCCGCAAGGTGGTATCATAGAGTTCTACCATAACTTATAGTGTAAGAATTAGGCTTTATAGAGTCAAGAAAAAGGAACTTTTCATCACGAAGTATGGAGTGCTATCAGCTTACTTGCTACCGCTTTAGCTAAACCCAAGTAAAAGCGATAAGCTTGGGCTTTCACACTCCAAAGTTAAAAAAATATAAATAAAATAGGTAACTGTCCACTATTTCCACCTATTTCCATTGAAAAACGATAACGGTGACTAAGATTCCAATGATTGCCCCAAAGAGAACCTCAAAAAAGGTGTGAGCGCCAACCCTTATTCTCTCTATAGCCACTATAAGGCTCAAAATCAAGACAAGCGAGGTTACCACCAAAGACTGGGAGATAAAGGCTATGGCTGTCCAGATTGAAAAAGCAACTGCCGTATGACCTGAAGGCATCCCTCCATAGAGATATGTCCCTTTCTTTGTATATGCCTTAAAAACAATTACAACAATAATAACCAACAGTAAAGCACTGAAAGAGAGATGCGATGAGGATGCCTCTACCTTTTTCACAGTTGTCTTGACAATATCCTTAGGGATGTGGTTGTAAATCACTGTATAGCCAACAACGATAGCATTGATAGCTGCAATCAGCACCGCACCCGCACCTATATCCTTGGCTATCTTTGCCACAGAACTCTCCTCAGGCGATACTATATTGACTATACTCTCCACGGCTGTATTCAGCATCTCAGCGATGAGGACAAGGGCTATGGCAAAGGATATACTCAAAAGCTCTATCCTTTCTAATTTAAGATTAAAACTGATAAAGATGACAAGGACTGCAGCCAACAAATGAACCTGCATATTCCTCTGTGTCCTGAGCCCATGGACAACACCGGCTATAGCATAATTAAAACTATCAACAAAGTGTTTCATGTTTTTTAAGATTAGGAAAGTATTCACCCAAGGAGCGATAGAGACGACGATAATTTTAGATCTTTGATTGTCTATTTTGGATTGAAGATAAACTGCAAATCTAAAATCGCAAATTTCTGCCTCTTAAGTGGTTAATCTTTCTTGAATATCCCAATCTTCCTGAATTTTTCCCTTCTTTCTGCTAAAAGCTGGTCTTTATCCATAGCCATCAACTCCTTCAGATTGGAGAGCAAGACACTCTTCAGGTTTCTGGCCATCTTATCGCCTTCCCAATGCGCACCACCCATCGGTTCTTTTATAATCTGATCAGCAATCCCTAATTTGTGCAGATCTGAAGCTGTAAGATGGAGATTGGAAGATGCCTCCTCAGTCTTTGATTGGTCCCTCCATAAAATGGCTGCACAGGCTTCAGGCGAGGCTACAGAGTAAATGGAGTATTCAAGCATCAAGAGCCTATCCGAGACGCCAATAGCCAATGCCCCTCCAGAGCCACCTTCTCCTATTATGGTTGAAATGATTGGCACAGTAAGATTAAAAGAGGCACAGATTGATTCGGCTATGGCTATAGATTGTCCTCTCTCCTCAGCACCAATTCCAGGATAGGCACCAGCTGTATCAATAAAGGTGAGGATTGGTATGTTAAATCTTGCTGATAGTTCCGTCAGCCTCCGAGCTTTGCGATACCCTTCTGGATGAGCCATGCCAAAGTTTCTTTTAATCTTCTCCTGTGTGGATCTTCCCTTCTCCTGGCCTATGACCATCACCCTTTGTCCTCCTATTATCCCACAACCTCCGATAATAGCCTGATCATCAGCAAAAAAACGGTCACCTGAAAGCTCAATAAAATTTGAAAAGATTCTCTCTATGTAGTCGCTAAGGTGTGGCCTTTTAGGGTGCCTGGCCAATAGAACCTTCTGATACGGAGAAAGATTTTCAGAAAAGACCCTTCTTTCTAAAGAAAGCCTTCTCCTTAAAGCCTTCAAACTATTTGGATCCTCTGCTCTTTCTATCTCTCTCTCTATCTCTAAAAGATTGTTTTCAAAGGAAAGAAACTCTTGCATCTTCTAATTCGTAAGTGTTCAGGCATCAGACAAAAAAATCAAACCTGATCCATAACTCCTGATATATTACCAATTATTCTACCACTACTACAATCTTCTTGTCAATGGAGATTGACAAAATAAATGATATTCTCTATAATAAAGTTATGGATTTTTGGAGTAAAAAGAGGGTTTTTATTACAGGTGCGACAGGACTTCTTGGTCCTGCGGTCAAAAAGAAGTTGGCAGAAAGAGGTGCCTTTATTGTGGCACTTATGAGGGATAAGGTTCCTTATTCTGCTTTAGATTATGAGAATCTTACTGTTGTCTCTGGCGAGCTTTTGGATCAATATCTCATCGAAAGGGCTTTGAATGAGTATGAGATAGACACAATCTTTCATCTTGGGGCACAAACTATAGTTGGTGCGGCAAATACCTCTCCTGTCTCCACCTTTGAGTCTAATATCAGGGGAACATGGAATATCCTTGAGGCTGCAAGGAATCTTCCGAAGATTGAAAGAATTGTTGTTGCCTCATCTGACAAGGCTTATGGCGAAAGCAAAGACCTGCCATATCTGGAAGGGCATCCATTAAGAGGTCTGCATCCTTATGACTGTTCAAAGTCATGCGTTGACTTGATAGCCCAATGCTATATTCACACCTATAACCTTCCCATTGCCATAACAAGGTGCGGCAACATATATGGTGGAGGCGATATAAACCTGAGCAGGCTTATACCCGGAACAATTGTCTCCCTGCTTTCAGGTGAAAGGCCGCTTATCAGGTCTGATGGCTGTCCAAAAAGGGATTATATCTATATTGAAGATGTGGCAGATGCTTTCATTTTACTGGCAGAAAACCTTAATAGACCAGAGATTAGAGGAGAAGCATTCAACTTTAGCTGTGAAACTCCTTTGACTGTCCTTGAGATCACCCAGAAGCTCCTTAAGATAATGAAGAAAGAGGATTTGCCACCGATGATATTGGCTGAGGCAAGAGGAGAGATAGAAGACCAGTATCTATCCTGCAAGAAGGTAAGGGAGAGGCTCTCTTTTAAGCCAAAGTTTTCCATAAATGAAGGCTTAGAACGGACAGTTGAGTGGTATAAGGAGCATATTGACTGGTTTTTGAAGCGATGGTAATAGTTTAGGTATCAGGTGTCAGATATCAGGTGTCAGGTCTGATTTTCTATACCCAAGTAAATCAGGTTTACAAAGAGACTGAGGTTGTAAGTTTAGGATGTTGTAAGTTGTATGTTATCTGTTCTGCTTCTTCAACCTACAACCTACAACAAAAATCTTCGCTAGACCTCGTGTTACTTGAGTATATATCTATCTTACCTGACTGCTGATACCTGAACACTTACAAATAATGTTTACAGGCATAATTGAGGAGAAGGGTTGTGTCAAGAAAGCAGGGAAAGAGCTTTTTGTCTCTGCCAGAAAGGTCTTAGATGGGCTTGAAATAGGAGGAAGTATTGCTGTAAATGGTTGTTGTCTCACTGCTACCTCTGTTAAAAAAGATGGGTTTTTTGCTCAAACCTCTCCTGAGACCCGCGCCTTGACAAACTTAGGCAGTTTGAAAACTGGTAACCTTGTCAACCTTGAGAGACCCCTGAAACTTACAGACTACCTTTCAGGTCATATTGTCCTTGGTCATATAGATGGCCTAGCAGAGCTTTTAGAGATAAAAGGATGGCTATTCTCGTTTTCCCTTCCCTTAAGTCTCAAAAGGTATTTTGTGAAAAAAGGCTCTATAGCCATTGACGGTGTCAGCCTGACAATCTGCGAGCTTTCTGAAAGCAGATTCTCAGTCTCCATCATCCCACATAGTCTGAAGGAGACAACATTTGAGACAATGAAACCAGGCCACAAAGCGAATATTGAAGCAGATTATCTGGCAAAGATAGTAGAAAAGATTTTGTTAAGTAGAGAAATAGGCATAGAAAATATTTTGAAAAGGGAGGGATTTAGTGTTCAGCTCAATTCCTGAAGCGATAGAAGAGATACAGAAGGGTAATATGGTCATTGTGGTTGATGACGAGAATAGGGAGAATGAAGGTGACCTGATTATGGCTGCAGAGAAGGTTACGCCTGCTGCTATAAACTTTATGGCTATGCATGGTCGGGGTCTTATCTGTGTTCCTTTGAAAGAGGAGAGGTTGATAGAGCTTAATATTAAGCCTATGGTCCAGCACCCAACAGACTCCCATGAGACAGCCTTCACTGTCTCCGTGGATGTAAAACTGGGAACCACAACAGGTATATCTGCTCACGACAGAGCAAGGACAATTCTTGCACTTACTGATCCAAAGGTAAAATCAGAGGATTTTGCCAGACCCGGCCATATCTTTCCTATTCGGGCAAGGGCTGGAGGTGTCTTAGTCAGGGCAGGTCATACAGAGGCAGCATGCGACCTGGCACGCCTTGCTGGCTTATATCCTGCAGGTGTTATCTGTGAGATCATGGCTGAGAATGGCCATATGGCTCGGCTCCCAGAACTTGTTGAATTTGCCAAAAAACACAATCTTCTTATCATCACTATAGCCTCTTTGATAGACTTAAGGAGAAAGAAAGAGAAGCTGATAAAAAGGTGTGCTGAGACAAATCTTCCCACAAAATTTGGGCAGTTCAAAGCCATTGTCTATGAATCTTTGATAGACAAAACTATACATCTTGCCTTAGTCAAGGGGGATGTGGCAGGCAAGGAAGATGTCTTGGTCAGGGTTCATTCCCAATGCCTTACTGGAGACCTTTTTGGTTCAAAGAAGTGTGATTGTGGTGACCAGCTTGAGTCCAGCCTTCAAAAGATAGAAGAAGAAGACAAGGGTGTACTTCTTTATCTCCTTCAAGAAGGTAGAGGAATAGGCATTATCAATAAGCTCAAGGCTTATGAGCTTCAGGATACAGGGCTTGATACAGTGGAGGCAAATGAAACCTTAGGTTTTCCTGCGGACCTGAGGGAGTATGGCACAGGAGCCCAGATATTGGTTGACCTTGGCTTATCTACCATCAGGCTTCTCACCAATAACCCAAGAAAGCTGATCGGTCTTGAGGGCTATGGCCTCAGGGTTACTGAGAGAGTCCCATTAACTATTAAGCCAACAGATGAAAATATCCGCTATCTCAAGACAAAGAAAGAGAGGCTTGGACACCTTTTGGATATATCAGAATAGATCAGGTTATACCCAAAAGCAACAGGTTTACCAAAAATTTTTGTTGTAGGTTATTAAGTTGTAGGTTAAAGAAGTAGAACAGATAAGGCTCAAACCTACAACTTACAACATCCTAAACTTACAACCTCAGGC
>JAGUXG010000179.1 GCA_020061965.1 bacterium | reverse complement strand
CTTTGACACTACGACTCTTTGACCCTTTGACGCTTCATTTCTTTTTTACCTAAACACATACCAAAATCTTAATACTCTAGGCCCCATACTTGGCCAGCCTTCCACTTGCTCCAAGAACGATTCCCATCAGGTCTTGCATGGGAAACCTTCCCAAAGCCCCTTTCTTTGCCTCTTTCTCAGAGAAAGATGGAAGATCATCGCTTATGCAGTATTTGCTATGAAGAAGAAGAGGAACAGGATGCCAGGAGTGTCCCTTTAGAAGGGCTGGGGTTGAGTGGTCTCCTGTAATCACCAAAAGATCAGGGTCCAACTTCATTATCTCTGGAATAAACCTATCTACTTCCTCAATTACAGAGACCTTCTTTTCATAATCACCGTCTTCTCCTGCCTTATCCGTCCCTTTTATATGAAGGAAGAAGAAGTTAAATCTCTCATAATTTTCTGTCAATGTCTTCACCTCATCCTCTATCTTATCTCCTGTCTTAAGGATATCCATTCCAAGGAGTTTAGCCAATCCTTTATACATAGGATAGGAAGCAATGCAAGCAGGATGGAGTTTATATAGCTCATCAAATGTTGGAAGTTTCAGATACCCGGCAAACCCTCGCAAGAGAACCATATTTGCAGGAGATTCATCTTTTAAGATAGCCTCTACTCCTGTGAGCCATTTGTTGAAAAGTTCGGCTGTCTTGGCTGAAGCAGAATTCTTTGCCTGGACAAGTAGAGGTGAAAGACCTGTCTTCTGTGGGTCATGGTCAGAAAGATTAGCAGAAAGGCCAGTTCCTCTAAAAACGACCAGAAATCTATGCTCTTTCTCTGGCTCAACAAATATCTCTATCCCTTCTATCTTGAGGCTTGAAAGGATCTGGCAAAGCTCCTTATTCTTTTCTGTGCTTATCCTTCCTGCCCTTCTATCCGTAACAACGCCTTGTTCAATGGTACAAAAGTTTCCTCTGGCACAAACATCTTCCTCTTTAACCTCAAAACCTATTCCCAAAGCACCAAGCAAACCCCTTCCAATCTCATATTTTAATGGGTCATAGCCAAACAGACTAAGATGTGCAGGCCCACTTCCAGGTGTTATCCCTGGTGCGATTGGGTCCATCAAGCCATAGATGGAAGATTTGGAGAGCGAGTCAATATTCGGTTTATGAGCTTTCTGGAGGGTAGTTTTCCCATTTATTGGTAGGTCTCCCAGGCCATCTAAGACAAGGAATATAACCTTTGAGGAAGAGTCTTTGGAAAGATTCTTAATTAAATCTTGATTCACACATCTATAGTATTCATCCCATATCCTCTTGTCAACTCCAAAAATCACACTTCACCAATACAGCAACCCTTGACTTTTTCTTATTTATTATGTTATCTTTTTATCATTGTGATATACGCAGTTGGCTCTGATGTTCATGGAAATTTGGCGGCTCTCCTCTCTTTCTTCGCCTACTTAGATGATCTCAAGCCTGATAGTGTAGTGATATTGGGAGATGTTGTTGGATATGGTCCAGAGCCAAATGAATGTATAGAAGAGATAAGAAAGCGAGATATTTTGGTCTCAGCTGGAAATCATGACCTGGCAGCAATCGGAGAAAGTGATGTGAAAAAATTCAATCCATTTGCCAGAAGAGCGATTGAATGGACAAAGAAGGTGCTTTCAGAAGAGAACAAATTCTGGCTTTCTGCTATTCCAAGGATAATAAGAGAGAATGACCTTATCTTTCTCCATGGAAGCCTCAGAAATTGGGCAAGTGAATATATATTTGATGAGGAGCAGGCAGAAGGGTCTTTCTGCCTTCTGAAAGAAAAAGCTCTTTTTGTTGGACATACCCATTGTCCTCGCATCTTTATTAAGAAATGGGATAAGATTATAAAGATGAACATTCCAGAAGGCACTGAAATCTCTTTACAATATCCGACAATTATTAACTCAGGCTCAATCGGTCAGCCAAGGGATCGCAACCCAAATCCGAGCTTTGGTCTTTTTGACACAGAAAAAGGCAAATTCAAGCTTCTTCGATTCTCTTATGAGATTGGAAAAACTCAAGCTCTGATGAGAGAAAAGAGGCTGCCTGAATATCTAATAGAAAGGCTTTCTGAAGGAAAATAGACCTGATGGAAAAGATGTAAAGATTGAATTCTCTTTCTTTGTTGTTAGCCAGAGGAGTATACAACCAAGCAATAGTAAAGATTCTTGCCAGAGCGAACCCCATGTTTTGAAAGATTGAGAGTTTACTGAAAAACATCCGCAGACCAAAGGAATGCCCCTTGATAAGGTATAAAAGATTGCTCCAAGGTAGAGTATGGATAGACCTGTCAATAAGAGGGAAGATGCCCTGAGCCATATCCCTGATAGACATAAGACTCCAACTAAAAACTCCAAGTATGGAAGCCAGATAGCAGAGATGTTGACGAGGCTAATAGGCAGAATTTGATAGCCTATAATTATCTCAGCCAACCTATCTGGGTGGATTGTCTTATCTATACTGGCATAGATAAATACTCCTCCAATTGCACATCTCAAAACACTCTGTATCCAGACCTTCATTTTGTAGTTGGTAGATTCAGCTCTTTCCAACTCTCAAACCCTCCTTCTATGATGGTCAGATTGGAAAACCCCAAAGCAAGTAATCTCTTTGCCACCCAACTGTCCAAGAAGCATTCTGAATGATAGCAGTATAAGAAGATGGCTTCCTTTTTTGCTACATTCTTGGCAAACTCCGAGTAATGATCAGAAAATCCATAGTATGGTAAATTGATGGCACTTACCGCATGTTCTTTCTGAAAAGCCTCTTTATTTCGCACATCCACCAGAATACACTCATTTGATACCTTGTAAAATGCAGTCTCAGCATCCATAGTCTGTAATCTATTCCATGCCCAGGCTGGCATTGCTGGCTCTTTTACCTCATTCAGCCAAAATGGCAGACCCATAGGATGAAACACCTGAACAAAGACTCCAAGAACCAAAGAGACAACCAACAGACAGATTATCCGAAATAAATCCTGCACTTACTCTGTGAGCCAAGATGGAGAGAAGAGTTTATGACAAAGAAGCACATTGGCTGTCTTTACATAGTCGAGCTGTTCAGCAGTTAAACTGGATAAATCTTGCTCTTTGCCGTCCATAATATTGCCGACAATTTGCTGTAAGTCTGGTCTTTTGCCTTTGGCTATCTCCATCAGCTTTTCATCTTCTGCATCCACAATAGCTGACTTCATCCCCTGCTTTTCTGCCATAATCAAGAGTGTTCGATTGATTGTCGGTCTGAGCTCTGCTGGCACGCCATTTGAAGCATTAGAAAGACCACAGGTAGTTTTACACCCTGGTGCTATCTCTTCAAACATCGGCACAGACTCTATCATCAGCTTAACCGCATCCTGCTGAAAGGCAATAGGAGGGGTGAATGGGTCAAACCAGAGGTCTTCATTCGCCACCTCATACTCCATAGCCTTTCCTATCAGCTCTGCTGCCAACATTCCTCGCTCATCATTATCCCTCGGTAGCCCTTGACTACTTATCAGCAAACAGACGCATCCAGCATTATACTTCTTCACCAAAGGAAGTAACGCATCCATCCTCTCTGGAATACAGGAGATAGAGTTGATCACAGCCCTTTGCTTGACAATCTGCAATCCACGCTCGATTGCCTGAATGTTCAGGGTGTCAAGAAACAAAGGCAGGTTACAGACCTCCTGCACCTGCTTAACCACCCATTCCATAATCTCAGGCCCTTCCTTGCTTGCCGGACCTATATTCACATCTATATAGTCCGCACCTTTCTCCTTAGCCATTCTGGCTATCCCTTGAATAGTCTTTGCATCTCTCTCTTTGATGGCTGTCTTTACCCTGCCAGAGATGACATGAATATTCTCTGCCACACAAATAATCATATCTACACCTCCTTTATATATACCCAAGTAAATCAGGTTTACAAAGAGAGCCTGAGGTTGTAAGTTTAGGATGTTGTAAGTTGTAGGTTTGAGCCTTATCTCTTCTACTTCTTTAACCTACAACCTACAACTTATAACCTACAACAAAAATTTTTCGGTAAACCTGATTTATTTGGGTATTGCTTTACATAAACTATTAAACTTTAACTTTTTTGCCATTGTTTCAAAAAGGATGGAATGCTCGAGGCTTCCCTTGGGCCAACTATAACCTTCCAGTTAGAACCAAGCTCCTCCTCCAACTCACCCGAGATTTCAGCCACATAGCCCGGAATGACTATATTTCTATGAGAGAGATTTTCAGCTATTTTGGACGCCTTGATAAACTTAGCCACTGATTCAGCATTGAACTTTCCAGCAGCCCAGGCAGTCAAGACAGAGAGCCCATCTGTATTCTGAATAGCTAACCAGCACCCAACCTTTGAGGATTCAACCTCACCTGTTACCAGAAAATAGGTCAGGGCAAAGTTTCCAGTGACTAAGAGTGGAGAATCTTTATCAGGGTTACTGAACTCATACACCTTTTCCTCCATAGTCATCGGCCTCTGTGGGTCTGTGTAAATGTTCATCCTTTCCGTAAAGAGAGGGTAGAGATAGTGCGGCTCAAGGTTAGAGAGGATGATTATTCCAGCATACTTTGCCACAAAGGTAGCGGCTATCAGAACCTCTTTATCTCTATCCTCTGTCCAGTCAGAGGGGAATAAGATTGTGGGAAATCCTAAAGCACGCAGATTGTTTTTTAGAGGCAGCCTTCTGGCCATCACCTCCTGTTCAAATCTGGACTTTAATGAAGTAGTAGTTGGATAAAGAAGTATATCCTTGACGCTACTAGAACTTAATCTAGCAGTTAAATCAGCCAATTCATCCAAATCCCCTCCTTTAGCCACTACAGGTGTATTGTTCTCTTTGGCAATCTGGGCTACGTGGTCAAGATTATCTTTTGTGGCGCCACAAAGCAAAGGTCTTTTTTCGCTACAAAGACTCAAACCAGCCTTAAGTATTTCAGGAGAATCGCTCATCAGCACCAATAGTGCGGAAGTCTCATCTACAACCCTTTTTACTAAAGCCTTAAATTTTTCTGGATTGCCAGAGAGGCTTTTTATGGCGATAAGCTCTGGTCTCATCATCACTCCGACCCGTTCGAATCTGACAGCATTAAACCTTTCAAGCAAGCCTTGCAAGGTCTTGTCATCCATCTCATCCGTAACCAAAACCCCAATCCCTGGTTGATGCTCAAACCTTTTGTCGTGCCGAAACATCACTGTCTCCTCACCAATCTTCAATTCATTCTCACCAGTTCCAATAGTTATAGGTCTGATTGGAGGGGCTGTAGCCTCAGCTATCTGTGCCATAGCCTCAGCAGAAACATCCGGACACAAGGATATCTCCACCTTTCCTGTCGCTACCTGCATAGCAAAAGCCAAGCATGTAGGAAAATTGCATTTTTTGCAATTTGTCTTTGGTAACTTCTTAAATATGTCTAAACCTGAAAGTGCCATTTTTACCTCCCAAAATAAATAGTATAAATATTATCCTGTAGCTAAAATATTTAGTCAAGGAATTAAATCTAGGTGCAAGAAAGGCAAAAAGTAGTAGAGGCAAGAAGATACGGATTATTTGATAAAGAGGATAAAGACCAATCCACAAAAGACAGCCAACGCTGTGGAGATAGCAATGTCTAATGCAGAATCCCTTCTTTCAGTAAAGATAAGCCCTCTTCCCATCAGAAGTAAGGGTAAACAGAAGTAGAATGGATACGGCAATAAGATAAGGGTGAAGATAGCCATTCTCTCCCCGGCAAAGTAGTAAGCCTCTTTTGAGACAATTACTGAGGTCTCGCTGCCATAAAAGAGCTTTTTGATATAGAAGTTGAGGATTATTCCAGCAGGACCTGAAATAATATAGAAGCAGAGATACAGAATGATAAAAGATACAGGTTCATTTGAATCTGACCAAAACCAGCAAGCTATATAAATTACAAGTATATGGAGAATCTGGTCAAGAAGAAACATCCAAAGGTTGTCTAATGCCGGCATTATTTCTGTCACTTTAATCTTTAACCAGTCTATGATAGTATGAGATACAAAAAATAACCCCCAGGATAAAAGATTGAGAGCTAAATGCGGCGCCAAAATTATTGCTACAACTGTCCACATCCCTGAGTGAAGCATGATTCCAAATATACCCCTCTTCTTCAGTTCAAAGATAGTCTCAAGCTGTAAGGGAAAATCCGTCAAAAGATGAGCAAAAATCAGTTGCCAGAACATATTTTTCCTTTCTTGTGGTTTAGCAAAAATGCATCTGCACAGGTCTTATCAAACTGGCTTCCAGAGAACTTTTCTATCTCAGCTAAGGCTATCTTTGCCTCTAATCCTTTGCGATATGGACGGTCAGATGTCATCGCATCAAAGGTGTCGCAGACAGCGATTATCCTTGCTGAAAGTGGAATCTTTTGTCCAGCTAAGCCTGCTGGATAGCCCTTTCCATCATATCTTTCGTGGTGGTGACGGATACCTGGTAAGACAGTAATAAGCTGTTTTATATGGGAGACAATATCCGCCCCCATATCTGGATGGGTCTTTATTACAGAAAACTCATCTTCTGTAAGCCTCTCCTGTTTTCGCAGAATCTTCTCATCAATCCCTATCTTTCCAATATCGTGCAGGAGGCCAGAAAGTTTTATCTCCTTTATCTCTTCATTTGGGAGATCAAGCTCCTCTGCGCAAGCAACACTATACTCCATCACCCTCTGGGAATGGCCATGTGTATATGGATCCTTGGCATCTATTGTGGCGACAAGTGTTGAGATGGTAGAGAAAAATAGCTCTTCCAGATCTTTATATAAAGAGGCGTTTTCAATGGCAATCGCCATTTGTGAGGCGATAGTAGAGAATAGCTCTATATCGTCCCCAGATACCTCTTTCTCTCCAATCGAGTTTATGGCTTGAGCCACACCTATGAGCCTATCTTTTATCTTGAGTGGAACGCAGATGATGGACTTGGTTATAAACCCTGATGTCTTGTCAACCATCTTAAAGAATCTTTCGTCCTTAGTAACATCTTTTATATAGAGGGCTTCTCCAGTTTCAGCCACCCAGCCAGCGATTCCTTTACCCACAGGAACCTGTATCTCCTTTATGGCTTCACCCTTCTTTCCAAGGGCTACTTGAAAGACAAGCTCATTCTTCTCTTTGTCCAATAAAAGAAGAGAGGAGGCTTCAACCCTCATCACTTGCTTGACTAACCTCATAGATAGGTCAAGGACATTATCAAGGCTGATAGTAGAGTTGACTGTCTTTGAAACCTCAGAGAGGACAGTCTTCTCGGACATCTTTCTGACTAAGGCAGAGAAGAGGTTTGCATTCTCTATGACAATAGCTATCTGGTTGTTTATTGAGATAAGGAGGTCTTCATCCTCTTTAGTAAAACACTTTTTCTCTAATGTGTTGATTAACTCAACTACACCGATAACTGCCTTCCTTGAGACAAGTGGAACAGCAAGGATGTTATAAGGAAGATACCCGATCTTTTCGGCTATATCAGACTTAAATCTTTTATCCTTCTTTGGATGAGGGGCAATGACGGCCTGATTATTCTGTACAACCCAACCAGCTATCCCCTCTCCAACTTTCACATCAAACTTCTTTACCTCATCAGCCTTCTCTCCTTTGGCTATCTTAAAGATAAGCCTTTCACCGCTCTTATCCAAAAGAAGGATGCTTCCTGCATCTGTCTTCATCAACTTTAAGATAGAGTCCATAATCAAGGAGAGAACCTCATCAGCATCTAAATCAAGACCAACTAAGTCGCTTATCTCCTGAAGCGCCTCAGCCTTCAAGGAGACCTTCTCTAAGGAATCATAGAGGAGTTTTACCCTGCTCTCTCTCTCTCTGGTTCTCTTTTGAACATTAGAAAGATCTTCCTCTAAACTGATAGCTATCTTTCTTATCGTCTTTATCTCTTCAGAAAAAATAGTCTTTGGTTTAACCATAATTTTAAGTATACTCTCAATCTAAAAATTTCTCAATATTTTATTTATTTTGGTCCTGAATGTACCAAAATAAATTTTTGGCATAATCATCTTCGGGATTTATGGCCAATACCTTTGAGAACTCCTCTTTTGCTTCTTTATATCTTTTCAGCTTAAGATAGATAGAGGCAAGGTTTTTCATTGTAGAGATGTCCTGTGGAAAAAGGATGAGCCTTTCATTATAAAAGGAAATAGCCGCTTTGAACTCTTTCCTTTCATAAGCCTCATATCCCATCTGGATGTAAAGATTGCCTAAGTTCTCCTTGTAGCTTAAAGAGTCTGGGTTGAGATGAAGGGCTTTTTCAAACTCAATCCTTGCCGAAGAAAAATCTTTTTTGTTAATATAGAGTATAGCTAAGTTGTTATGAGGATCTGCCCAAGAAGGGTTCAGATAGAGAGTCTTTTTATAAAACGAGATAGCTTCGTCTATTGACCTATCCTCTGTGCTTTGTGCCAAGAGATAGTATAGCCTTGACTCATCAGCCATCAGCCAGATAGCCTTTTTTCCCAATTCCTCTGCCTTATCCCTTTCGCCTATATCAAGCAGAAACTGAAGGTATTCTTTTATATACTCCCTTTCATATGGATTGGCTTTACAGGATTTATCAAAAAACTTTATGGCAGAAGCCTTATCGCCGGCCATAGAAAACATCTTTGCCTGATAAAAATAGATATCAGAAAGATAGAATCTAACAAGTAGGCACAAGACAAGAGTAAAAGCAAGGATAGAAAGAATAGAGAGAGTTTTGGCGCTGCGAATCTTGATAACTTTTCTTTTAGAGAGAGAGCCAATCACAAGACCCATCATCACCCAGACCAAATGCGTTATTGAAAAGAGGGAGAGGTTAAACTGTGCCTGAACAAGATAACCAAAGATTCCTGCCAAAAACGCCAAAATGAACGGCCTCTCTTTTCCAGAAGCAGAAAGCCCTATCTTAAATATAGCGGAGATGATAAGAAGCCAAAGAAGGAGGGCAAATATCCCCCTTGTTGCCGCTATATCAAGGAACTCATTGTGGGCTTTATCTGCTAAGATATACGCACCCTTGTAATGCTTGATAAATTCAGGAGGCATATTCTTGACAAATGCAGGGCTGAGAGCCTCAGGCCCTGTGCCGAATAAAGGATGCTGGCAGAAGACAGAGAAAGTCCCCTTCCACAAACCTATTCTAGCCACATCAGTTGAAGATGAAATAAGACGACCTATAATTGGTTTACCAAGGATGATAAAGAATAGAAAGAAAGGAATCATAAAGACCAAAAGCCTTTTCATATCTATCTTCTTTCTTATCAAGAACAAGAGAAATGGTATTTGAACCAGAAGCCCAAGGAAGGTTGCCCTTGTCTTGGTGAAGAATAGACCGAGCAGGATAATAAGAGAGATGATGCCAAAAAGATTCTTCTTTTCAGAAAGGTGAAGGATAAGTGCCAGAGGAAATGCCATAAGGAGATACGCTGCCAAGAAGTTTGGGTTTCCAAAGAGAGAGGTTGTGCGGTCAGCAGTAAGCGTTGGAATAATGTATATTTTCAGGTGTTGTAAGATGGCATAGCTACTTGTCAATGTAGCGGCTATTAAAATGGCATAAGCAGTATCTTTTATCCTTCCATAGTTAGCAAAGAGAAGGAGAAGAGCCGCATAAGAAAACAAGGTCAGAAGACCATCATATCTACGGTATAGCCCAAATATGGAAAGAACAGGTGATATGGAGAGAATGGTTGAAACAAGGTTTATCAAGATAAAGAGTCCAAAAAGATAGAATATCCTATTTTGAACAACCTCTATCCTTTTCTCTTTCTCTGTCTCAATAATAAAGAGGAGAAGACCGCTGCTGGCAAAAAGATAGAGAAGGCTTATCTTTGGAATGTCATAGAGACCATTAGTTCGCAGGTCAACAGCTATGGGTATTGCTATGATAAATGATGGGAAAAGCCATCTGATAATATGCTTCATCATTCCGTATCAAAATTTCTAAGAGCCAACTTAGAGATTTCTGCTATCCTTTTGTTTTCGCTAAGTAGAGCCTCTTTGAGTGGAAGAATTGCCCTTTCATCCTTCAATATACCCAGAGCAGATGCTGTTTGCATCCTTAATCTCTCATCCTCTTTGCTGTCTTTCAGAATATTTATAAGATAGGGAACTGACTCCTTGTTTTCAATCCCAGCCAGAATCTGGATATAGACCATTCGGCTTAAGGTATCTCTCTCTTTATTCAAGGCTTCTTTGAGTAGATAGGGTGCTGCTGGTGTTCCAATAAAAGTGAGTTGAGAGATAGCTGGTTTTGCTGAGGTGAACAGTTGAGACACATCTGTCTTCCTGGATATTTCATCTATCTCCTCCATCCTTCTGTGTATCTCAGCCAAAACATCAGCCCTCATAGGTCTTTCTTTTTCGGATGCCTTGTCAAACCAGACCCAGAAGGAAACCGCCCAGATGACGAAAAAGATTAAGAGCAGAAATCTTTTCTTGCTGTTCACTGTTTAATAGAAAAGCCCATGACAGGAGTTGAACCTGCGACCTAAGCATTACGAGTGCTTTGCTCTACCAACTGAGCTACATGGGCAAGAAAGAATAAATAGTTTATAAACTGTTTATTTGCTTCTTGTCTGCTTTGGAAGAATACGGTTTCAGTTATCTTCTAAAAGCAAATTCTTCTGGCCGCATTATCTTAATCCCAAGACTCTCTGCTACCTTGAGCTTACTACCAGGGTTTTCTCCTACAATCAGAAAGTCTATCTTTTTGCTTACACTATCCTTTAGTTGTCCGCCAAGCGACTCTATAAGTTTTTTTGCCTCATCCCTTCCTATTCCAGGCAAGGTTCCTGTAATGACAAACTGCTTTCCCTTGTATGGAAGTGGTCTTTCCGCCTCTTCTTTTCTTACAACGCTTGCCTCAGAGAAAGCAGGGATTAAACCTTTCGTCCTCTCTTGGGAGAAGAATAAAAGAATGCTCTCAGCAACCTTTGGCCCTACATCAGGAAGAGTGATCAGCTCATCATAAGATGCCTTGGTTAACTTAGAGATAGAACCAAACTCTGAAGCTAATCTCCAAGCTAAAGTTGTGCCAACATGAGGAATACCAAGTGCAGAGATAAGCCTGGAAAGGGGTCTTTCCTTACTCTTTTCTATGGCAGCAATAAGATTTGTTGCAGACTTTTCTTGCCAACCTTCTAATTCTAAAAGGGATTCTTTCTTCAAAGAGTAAAGGTCTGGAATGTCTTTAACTATCCCATTATCTATCAATTGAGCCACGACCTTCTCACCCAGACCCTCTATATCCATACAGTCCCTCTTGGCAAAGTATTCTATCCTTTTCTTCAGTTGTCCGAGGCAATCCCTTCCTGAGCAATAGACCTTGGCTTCATCACCCTTTCTCTCTGTCTTCTCACCGCAGATAGGGCAAACAGTT
>JAGUXG010000096.1 GCA_020061965.1 bacterium | reverse complement strand
AGCCTGAGGTTGTAAGTTTAGGATGTTGTATGTTATTTATTCTACTTCTTCAACCTACAACTTACAACCTACAACAAAAATCTTCGCTAGGCCTGTTGCTTTTGGGTATATATGAACACTTACCCTAAATTTTAATCAGCATTTCTATTCGGAATATAAGCAATTGCCTCTATCTCTATCTTGATGTCAAAAAGGAGCCTTCCTGCTTGGATGCAGGTGCGAGCAGGCATATCGCCTTTGAAATACTCCTTATAAACCTCACTCATTGCAGAAAAGTCATCCATGTTCGCCAAGAATACAGTTACTTTAAGGACATTGTCCAGTGATGACCCTCCTCCTGCCTCAAGGATTGCCTTGATGTTTTCTAATGTTAGTCTTGTCTGTTCCTCTAAACTTCCATAAATAATCTTTTCTGTCTTTGGGTCAACAGGTACCTGACCAGAGACAAAGAGCAACTCCCCAAACGCAATAGCTTGAGAATATGGTGCCCCTGTTACTGACCCTTTCTCAGTAAATAACCTTCTTTACCATATCAAACCTCCTTCTGCCAAGTCAATAGCTTTAAGCATTGCTGATGCTTTATTCAGGCTCTCTTTATATTCCATCTCTGGATCTGAATCAGCTACAATCCCTGCACCTGCCTGAATATAGGCTGTGCCTTGATGAAGAAGAATTGTCCTGATGGTGATGCATGTGTCCATATTGCCACTGAAGGAAAAGTACCCAACACATCCAGCATAAACCCCTCTTCTTATTGGTTCAAGCTCATCTATAATCTCACAAGCCCTTACCTTTGGCGCACCAGTTAAAGTGCCTGCAGGAAAGCAGGCTTTGAGGACATCTAAAGGTGATATACCCTCTCTCACCTTTCCCTTGACAGAGGTCATAATGTGCATCACATGGGAGTATCTTTCTATGACCATAAACTCTGGGCAAGTGATGCTGGCAAATTCACAAACACGACCGAGGTCATTCCTTCCGAGGTCAACTAACATTATATGTTCTGCACTTTCCTTTGGGTCAGAGAGAAGCTCTTCTTCAAGTTTCTTATCCAAGGCATCATTATCCCCCCTTTTCCTTGTGCCAGCAAGGGGTCTTGTCTCTGCCCAGCCATCTTCTACCTTGACTAAGAGCTCAGGGGATGAGCCAATCAGGGAGAGTTCATCAAAACAAAGGAGATACATATAAGGCGATGGGTTTATGTGCCTGAGAGAGCGATAGATAGATATAGGAGAAGCCTCTGTCTTTCTCTGTATCCTCTGGGATGGAACTACCTGAAAGATATCTCCTGCCTTTATATACTCCTTTGCCTTCAAAACAGCCCTTTTATACTCCTCCTTAGGAAACTCAAATATTGGCTTAGATGAAGCACTTATCAGTGATTGATAAATATCCTCTGGAAGTGGCTTTGAAAGTTTCTCCTCTATCTTCTCTATTGACTCGCAAGCCTTCTGGTATGAAGCCCCTGGCAGAGTAGCCACGATCTTCATTACAGACTTAAGGTGGTCAAAGACGATTGTATTTTCGCTTATAACAAAGATTGATAAAGGAATCTCTAAGTCTTCTGGTGTTTTGGAAGGAAGATACTCAATATAGCGGATATAGTCATAGCCAATATAGCCAACAGCACCACCCCAGAACCTTGGAAGTCCAGGAAGGCTAACAGGCTTTAAGTCGTTAAGAAGGCCGATAAGATGAGAGATAGGGTCATTCCCTGAATCTCGCCTTTCTATCTTTCCATTCCTTACCACCTCAATCCTATCACCATAAGCCCTGAAGATTATTGACGGAGATACGCCGATAAAGGAATACCGTCCTATCTTTTCAAGAGAAAAGGCACTCTCTAAAAGAAAGGAATAATCAGTCTTTATCTTCCAGAAGATAGAGATGGGTGTCTCAAGGTCAGCCAATATCTCCTTATATACAGGGACAAGACTTCCTCCTTGAGAAAGATTATTATATTCATCAAGATTTGGATACATAGATTAAAAGCAGCATAACACTTTACCAATCTGAAGTCTTCTTTATTGGTACTATACCCAAAATAGATCAGCCTCAGCAAAGATTTAAGCTAAAAGGGTTCAAGGAAGAGAGGCGTCAAGGATGAGATGAGATCAACAAGATCCATCGCTCAAACCCTTGAATCCTTGCAATCTTTTATAAAAAATTCCGCCTTTTATCACATATTTTTTTGTAAAGGCTGTTTTCATTGAGCATAAACATGTTGTTTAGAGTATACAATGAGAGTCAATAGAATAAAGTAGATTATCATTAGTGTCAGTCCCACCGGTATTCCTATCTTTGCCCAGTCTTTGCTTTTTATTTTCAATTTATTGGCTGCGATTATATTTGGAATATTGCCGGGTATTAAAATTCCACCTGAAATAATTGCGGCTAACAGTGCATATTTAATCTGAATTAAGCTTAAGGTAGGTCCAATTTCCGCTGCAATTATAGTTGCATTATCCAAGATAGCCGAGATACTATTAACCCAGTATAAAACATAAAAAGGAACCTTTGAAATATACATATCAACTAAAGGCTTAAAACCACTTCCAAGAAGAATTAAGGCAGTGACGAATAAATATACCCTTAAGGTTCTAATAGTTATACTTTTAATATCTTCTAATCTATCTTCTTTAAGCCCATATTCTGTGCTTTGACTTTTTCCTATAAGTTTTGCGGCTATAAGTCCAAGCATAATTATTCCAGGAATGATATAAATCCCAAGAAGCTTAAATAAAAACCAGAAGTCGGCAAGATATGGTTCTTCCCTT
>JAGUXG010000223.1 GCA_020061965.1 bacterium | reverse complement strand
TCGACCACTTGAACCCTTTTAAGCTTAAATTTTCGCTAGGCCTGTTGCTTTTGGGTATACAATGCAAGGTATGCCGAGCAATTATGGACCAAATCTGAATCTTCATCATAATGGTTGGTATAGTGGTGTTTCTGTTCGTAATGTAGACGATGGTTATAGTAAACAGGGTTATTATCGCTTTAACCTATCTGGCATCCCTCCTTCATCTATTGAGCAAGCTATCTTAAGGCTCTATCATCCAAGGACACCTACCGGCTCTTTAACCATAAGTTCGCTAACAGATGGCTCATGGACAGAGAAAGGGATAAACTGGAATAATGCACCGATTGCTATCTCCTTATTAGGCACAAAAACTATTCTTTCCGGCTGGAATGAGTTTGATGTAACGGAGTTTATAAAGACACAAACAGATGACAAGGTCTCATTCTGCCTGAATATATCTCCAGATACTCAAAGCTATTTTATCTCCCGCGAAGGCAGAACAGATTGGAGACCACATATAGTTATCAGACACACAAGCGATGTTAGACTTCCACAAGAAGAAGACTATTGGGCTAAGACAACAAGCAAACTGCCAAGAGACTCTATCTGGTTAGTCCATAACGGCAGTTGGACACAATATACATCTGCTTTAGACACGATAAATAAGGCAACACCTGGTCAAGCCAAGATCAATTATAAATGCAAGTGGTGCGACTGAACTTGCTGGTTATGACCGGGGTATGATATGCTTGGGTCCTGACTCTTCTCATCTTTGTTCTGGCTCTGCCAGAACCTTATATTTCTTGCGCCTTGCAAGAAATATCTTGACAGAGTAAAATTTATATGATAAATTATATTACGAAATAATCGTCAATTTTGTAAGAGGAGGTGTTTAGAAATGGCTACTGCATTAAAGAATAAGGGAAAAATCAGGTTGACTATATCAGTTTCTCCAGAGGTCTATAACCGTGTATTTGTTGATAAAAATGTCAATCGGAGTCAACTTATTGAGAGTGCTTTAGAGGAGTTCAGCAGAAATGAACTGAAAAGGAAGGTTACTGAATTCTGCTGTATGAAAGATGAATCTGACCTTGTTGATGCTGAATCAGTCCTCTCTGCTCAGATGGAGACATTAGACCATGAATAAGCTTCCACAACGAGGAGAAGTCTGGCTGGTAGATTTTAATCCAGCAAGAGGACACGAACAGAAAGGTATTCGGCCTGCTTTGGTCATCCAGAGCAATATTATCAATCAAACAGGATTTGGCACAACTGTTATTTTAGCTATTTCAAAATCAAAGGAGGTTAAAAGAAGAGGAGTCCTCAATGTTTGTGTAAAGGAAGGAGAAGGAGGACTCACAGTAGATTCAGTGATAAAATGCCATCAGATATACACCATTGATACAAAAAGGTTGATGAAGCGATTTGGGAAACTGACAGATATTAGGATGAATGAAGTTGATAGGGCAGTCAAGCTGGTGCTCGACTTCATTAAGTTATAACTCAACTTTGGCAAAAATCTAAACCTAAATATTCAAAGATTGCCTTCTTTTCCATTCCTTGTTCTCTAACCGCATCAATAACCCACTCGTAGATGTCCCAGATTGCCTTATCATTTGCCCTTCGACACATTTCACCTATGGAAAGTCAAGCGACCTTCAAGGCCTAATTTGGTAATAGCATAAACAGAGCATCAACTCAAGCACTATAGCTGATGTAAAGACCTTTTCCCCAATGACTTTTGATACCTTTTAATCCCCGCACCTGATAATCGGAAAGCCCAAGATGCTGCTTGGCATCACGAAAATAGGTCTCTATTGTCCATCGCATCTGATAGGTAGAAAGTATCCGTTTAACTCTAAAGTCCTTGCGATTTGTAACAATAAATACAGGTTCTTTAAGTCTATTATTTTCATCATATTCTTAAGCATATTAAAACTTGCACCTTTTCTCCTCCTCGCTTAAGAGAAGTAAGACTTGCTTTTATTTAAGAGAACACGAAACTTTTTTTCTCCTGCTTCTACTTTTTCTTTCCTCCCAAGCAGATATACTTTCAGCAAACTTTTGTAAAGTAGTTGTCTCTCCTTGATAAACCATCTTTCTATTTTCTTTGGCACGACTCACCCAGTTTTTCCCTTTTTGTTCAATGAAATCTACAAGTTCTTTACAAAAATACCAAGTATCAAACATTACTCCACCAAAATCAACACCTTGGTTTAAAGCATATTGAATCAATTCTTTAGCTATTTCTATCTTGGTGCGAAATCTCTCTTTTGTCTCTTGGCAATATTCTTCATTAAGATAAAGATCAAACCTTAAAGGATAACTGTTTCCCCTGTGATCTACATAGAGAAGAAGGAGAAGATTATGAGCATATTCAATAAAGCATCCTTTGCTATGATCATAGAATTTACCCGTAGCCTCTATGTGCTTTCCATATTTTTCTATTAAGGTATCATCTATTACTAACCATCCTATATCTTAAAAAGAATGAGCCTCGTCTAAGTGTTTTATTGCTGATATAGAAGTCTCCAAAACCTTTTCATAATCCCAAAAACTTGTGGATAAAAAGTGATGTAGACTGTCATAACCTCCATTTCTTCTAAAGCCTTGGGCTAAGGCTTGCACATTTGCTCTGTCATTAATGATGATGCCAGTAATAAACCGTTCGAAATTTTTGAACTGAGGTTTTTTAAGAACCCCATTATAATTCTCACATAATTTATGTATTATGTATATCCTCTGGAATAGAAAGAATAGAGATATTTGCCATTCTATTCTATATATCGGCATTTTTTCCATTTATCTTAAAAAAAGTTTTGCAAATTTGCCAAAGTTCAGGACTAAATAACCCCTGCCATTACAAGACTTGCAGAGCAAATTCCTATACTATCAAGTTAAGCTTCTTTGCTATTTGGTAATAATCAGTGACTGATGAGAGCATTAGCTCTAAATTTTTAAGAAAGGCATTAGAAAAATTTCTCCCCCGTCTGGCATTATCACTTACAGCAACCAACTTTGCCATTTTATAGAAATTTTTAACTTTCTCATCCGATATTGACTCAATAGTCTCATCAAGTGTTTTATTTTCGTCGTTAAATAAAGGCGTGTCTATTCTGTCTCTTATTTTTCCTTTCCAATTTATAATGTCTGCCAAAACATCTATAGACTCAACTTTAACTTTGCTTTGAAGCACACAAAGAGGTGATATATCAATACCAACACAGTTTATACCCAAAAGTTGAGCCTCCAAGGCAGTTGTTCCACTTCCTAAAAAGGGATCAAGAACACTATCACCTTGATTAAGTCCTATTATATTCAAAATGGCCCTAATCATTTGGGGATGAAATTTACCTTTGTAAGGGTAAATCCAATGAGTAAGGTATTGATTGACAGACCTTGTTCTGTTTTTCTGAATTATTTGAATATAATCGGTAAATCTTTTACCAACGGATTTTAAGTATGCTGTTCGTTTTATCAATTTTTCGTCCAACTCATTTGATTTGTTACTCACTTTAAACTCTCTCAATCCATTTGTGGCAACAAAATTGACGCCTAATGCCCTTAATTCTAATTGTGCCAATGACAGTTCATAGATAAATTGAACATTATCCAGCAATGTTACATCTGAATTCACTGATTGTTTCATATCATAGGCCCAGAATTCTTGAATTTCCTCTGCTTTTTTCATCATCTTTTGTCCTTTATATGTTTCTGTCATTGGTTTATCTCCTTATATTTATGGACGAAATGGCGTATAACAGTTACAGGATAAAAGAGGCTTAGCCATCTAAACCGATAATTTTATCCTCCCTATGAAGTCTTACTAAATTCATTTTATAGTCCCCTTCACCCTCTAATAAAACGCATAGAGGCAGGGTTTGGGCGAAGCGTAGCGAAGCCTTTTATCCGCTGTTAGGCGAAGTGTCCACATATTCTTCTTTTAAGTTATTGTTCCACTAATTCCACACGCCGATTCTTTGCCCGACCTTCCTCTGTTTTGTTAGAAGCAACTGGAGCTAAAGGTCCTACACCAACAGGATGGAGTCTTTTTGTGTCTATTCTGTGCTTTGAAATAAGCACCTTAACCACTGCCTCAGCACGAAGTTTGGAAAGTTCCATATTGGAGCTCAAGGTGCCAACATTATCAGTATGCCCTACAACATATAGATTGAGCTTAGGATTTTGCTGAAGAAGCCTGGCAATCTCTTTTAGGGTCGGCTCAGACTCAAGTTTTACATCTGCTTTTCCGGTGTCGAAGTAAATCCCATAAACGGACACATGACCTCTTTTTGCTATATCCTCTGCCAATACCTCTGCATTCACTGTCACCAATCCTGTCTCCATGGGTTTAACTTCAATAAC
>JAGUXG010000188.1 GCA_020061965.1 bacterium | reverse complement strand
TGCCTACCTTGGAAAACAAGGAAAGAAAGGAGCAAGAATGGGCGATATTATCAGAAGAAGAGATAGGTGGAAATAAAAATCAAAAATACATATCAAATGCCTCTAAAATCTTTTTTTTCTCTAAAAGAAGCTTTTCTTCCTTGTTTTTTTCCTTTTCTATCTCTTTATCAGGTGCTTTTTGTATGAAATCTGGGTTTTGCAGCTTCTTCCTTGCTTTTTCCAGTGATTCTTCTACTTCAGATAATCTTTTGCTAAGCCTTCTTTTCTCCTCTTCAATATCTATCACCCCAGAAAGCAGAACATAAACCTCTATTCCAGAAGCAACAGAGACAGCTACTTGAGAAGGTCTAATTGCTTCTGGGTCAATAATTATCTGAGAGAGCCCGGCTAAAGCGATAATATACTCTACATACTTCTTGAGTATAGCAGAGTCTGATTTCACTATGACCTCTAATTTATTCTTTGGCGGGATTTTTAGATTAGAACGGATACCTCGTATAGCTGTAATGACAGACTGAATAAGCTCCATCTCTTTATAATCTTCGCTATCACAGGAGAAGAATGGCTGTGGCCAATCCGCAGTCTGGATAGACCCATAATTATTGGGAAGTTTCTGCCAAAGCTCCTCTGTAATGAAAGGGATAAAGGGATGAAGAAGCCTCAGGATTATATCCAGGCTCTTGACCAAAAGATACTGGGTTCTTCTTCTCTCTTCTTGGTCAGCCAATTCAAGTTTAGCTATCTCAAGATACCAGTCGCAGTATTTGTGCCAGGTAAACTCATAGAGGCGATCTGTAGCTAAGTTAAAGGAGAATTCTTCTAAGTAATGGTTGACCTCTTCTACTAATTTTGAAAGCTCAGCAGCAATCCATCTCTGGCCAAGAGTCTTTGGTTCATATTCAAAAGGCTGGTGTTTGGAGTCTGAATCCTCAAGGTTCATCAGGATGAATCTTCCTAAATTCCAGAGTTTGTTCATAAAGTGCCTGTAGCCTTCTATCCTCTCCTCAGAGATAATCACATCTCTGCCCAAGCCTGACAGGATGGCCAAGGTAAACCTCAGGCTATCACACCCATACCTTTCAATCACATCAATCGGGTCTATGATATTTCCAGAGGATTTGCTCATCTTTGCTCCCTCAGCATCACGGATAAGCCCATGGATATAAACCTTTTTGAATGGCACATCACCCATAAACTTAAGTCCCATCATTATCATTCTCGCCACCCAGAAGAAGATGATGTCAAAGCCTGTGGATAGGACAGAGGTTGGGTAGAACCTCGCAAGGTCTGCTGTCTCCTCTGGCCAGCCCAGAGTAGAAAATGGCCATAATGCAGAAGAGAACCATGTGTCTAAGACATCCTCATCCTGTATTAGCTCGGATGAACCACAATAAGGACATGTATTTGGTGTCTCTATCGAAACTATAACCCCATTTTGCATTTTGCATCTTGCATCTTGCATTTTCTGGCAATACCAGACAGGAATCCTATGTCCCCACCATATCTGACGGGAGATACACCAATCCTTGATATTCTCCATCCATTCAAAGTAGGTCTTCTCCCAGGATTTTGGCACAAATTGACATCTGCCAGACCTTACCGCTTCTATAGCTGGTTCAGCCAAAGGCTCCATGCTCACAAACCACTGCTTTGACAGAAATGGTTCAGTAACAGTATGACATCTGTAGCAATGGCTTATCTGATAGGTGTAATCCTCTATCTTCTCCATAAACCCTGTATCCTTTAGCTCTTCTACCAACTTTTTTCTACAGGCAAATCTATCAAGCCCAGCATAATGACCAGATTCTTCATTCATTATGCCGCTTTCATTTATCACCTTTATAATAGGAAGGTTGTGCCTCCTTCCACACTCAAAATCTGCGCCGTCATGGGCTGGCGTAACCTTGACCGCACCTGTTCCAAACTCAAGGTTGACAAACCCATCGGCAATAATGGGAATCTCCCTGTTCTGAATAGGCAACAAGACAGTCTTACCAATAAGTTCCTTATACCTTGTATCTTTTGGATTGACGGCAACTGCCGTATCCCCAAGCATTGTCTCTGGTCTTGTTGTTGCCACCACTATATAGTCGATAGTCGATAGTCGATAGTCGATAGAATCAGATTCTTTTACTATAGACTGTTGACTATGGACTATGGACTGTTGACCGTGGACTGTGGACTGTGGACTGTGGACTATGGACTGTGGACTGTGGACTATAGACTGTGGACTGTGGACTGTGGACTTTTTAATTGGATACTTGAGGTAGTAAAGGTACCCTTTTTCTTCTTTATAGTCAACCTCAATGTCTGATAAAGCAGTCTTGCACCTTGGACACCAGTTGATAATATAATCCCCCTGATAGATTAGCCCCTCCTTATAAAGCCTGACAAAGACCTCCCTGACTGCCCTTGATAAGCCTTCATCCATTGTAAACCGCAGCCTTGACCAGTCACAGGAGCAACCAAGTCTCTTCAACTGTTCAATGATTCTTCCTCCATACTCCTCCTTCCACTGCAAGATTCTTTCCACAAATGCGTCCCTTCCAAGAGATTCACGGGCAATACCTTCTTTTAGAATAGCCTTCTCCACGACATTCTGTGTGGCTATGCCAGCGTGGTCTGTGCCAGGAACCCAGAGGACACTATACCCCTGCATCCTGTGCCATCTGATGAGAATATCCTGAATAGTGTTGTTCAGGGCATGGCCGATGTGGAGTGAGCCAGTAACATTTGGCGGCGGAATGACTATAGAGTAAGGTTTATCCTTCTTATTATCAGGAGCAAAATATCCCTCATTTTCCCAAGATACATACCATTTCCTTTCTATATCCTTTGGTTCATAAGCCTTTTCCATTTTAATCACAAACTCTTTACAAACTCTTTCAAAAACTGAAGGCTTTTTGATTATTCATAGCTCCAAAAGTAGGAAGATTTTTGTTGTATACCCAAGTAAATCAGGTTTGCAAAAATTTTGTTCTTAAAAGGGTTCAAGTGGTCGAGGGGTCAAGGATTCAAGTGAAATCAAGGAAATCCATC
>JAGUXG010000002.1 GCA_020061965.1 bacterium | reverse complement strand
TGAAAGCGAAATCATTAAATCCTTGAACGCTGGAACCCTTGAATCCTTGACCCCTTTTATCACATATTTTTTCGGTAGACCTATGTTTCTTGAGTATAATACCATTTTTTCTGTCTTCAAAAACTGTAGGCAGATATTATTAGGAATAGCTATGAGGTGCGGTTTGCAGGCTGCGCCTCTTTTTTGTTTTGAAATGATAAAAATGATAAAAAAGATAGCTATTGCAGTCGGGTTTGTGTTGAGTCTTTTTATTGTTCAGGATGTAAAGGCTATCCCTGTAAGTGGCACTGTCTCTGGGAACTGGACAATAGGAAATAGTCCTTATGTAGCAACAGACACACTCTATGTAGAGACAGGAACGACATTAAAGATAGACTCAGGGGTTGAGGTGTGGTTTGCCAGCAACACCTCATTTTTTGTCTATGGGACATTGACGGCTATAGGCACAAGCGACACTCGAGTTGTATTTAAGGGGTCGCAGACCTATTCTCTCTGGGAGGGGATACGGATAATTGGGGATGGGGCAAGCCAGACTACTCTGAGCTGGGTTGAGGTAAAAGATGCAAGGGTAGGGATTCATCTGGAGCAGACATCCAATATATCTATAACAGACAGCCTTATTCATGATTGTCAGGGAACATATACTTATGGCATCTGGATAGGAAGTTCATCTAATATCTCCCTCGGAACAAACACCATTTTCAATATCAAAGGTACGACAGCTACAGGAATATATTTAGAGAACTCAGGCACAAATACCCTTTCTACAAACACAGTCTCTAATATTCAGGGCGCGACAGCTACAGGTATCCACCTCTATAATTCAGGCAGTAACACCCTTATCTCTAATATGGTGGAGAGGGTAAAGACTACATACGGCAGCGGCGGGACAGGTACAGGCATAATCTTGCAGAATTCCGGGACAGGCACCATTATTTCTGGAAAGATATCGCAGAATAACTATGGGCTTTATAACGATGGAATCTATGGCACAATTACAGCCTTCTATGTCTGGTGGGGTCATTATACTGGCCCATATCACCCTATTACAAATCCACAGGGAAGGGGAAACCCTGTTTCAGACTGGGTGAATTATGGCAGTTGGTCATATAGCTCAGGAAACCCTGAGATAATTCTTCTTGACCCTGAATCTGGAAGGGTTGGGGAACTAATAGAGATACATGGGGCAGGGTTTGCTACCAAGACAGCCATTTTAATCTCCTTTGGCACAACCAAGACAATGACCACAGTGGTCTCAAGTAATAATGGCACATTTTCTACCACTTTTAGTGTCAATACCCAACCAGAAGCAACAGTGGTTGTCACAGCATCTAATACTTCTGGCAACAACTCTACGGCGCTATTCTATATTGTTACACCAAAGATAACATTTCTCTCTCCTTTATCAGGCGTGGTTGGCTGCGTGGTGACTGTTGAGGGATCAGGATTTCAAGGGTCAGTCACTATCTCCTTTGGCCTAACAGAGACTATGGCTACAGCAACAGTAAGTGGACAAGGCACATTTTCAGCAACATTTATGGTTGATACCCAATCAAATGGCTATAAGGTGATTACAGCCAAAGATGCATCATACATAGCTACAACCTCTTTTTCCATTCAGATAGATGTGGTCGTCTTTACGCCAACAAGCGGGTATGTGGGTAGCTTCATCACCATTATTGGAAGAGGTTTTACCTATCCTGCTGATAGCAAGATATATTTTACATATGATTCTATAGAGACATATCCTCCTATCTCCCCTTTTGGCACCTTCTCCATCACCTTTTTTGTCGGGACTATTCCTATGGGACCTCAGAATGTTATCATTCATGATGACAGTGTTGACCTTGTCAAGGTCTTTTCCATCAAACCCCATATCTTTGAGATAAATCCTGACAGGGGTCCGTGTGGAAACTCTGTGGTTGTGAAAGGAGATGGGTATCCTCCAGGTGAGATAGTAGGAATAGGCTTTGGGATGAGCTTGACCATCACTACAGCTATTGCAGGTACTGATGGTGTATTCACAGCAAACTTTACTATCTTAACTCAGGCAGGAGGGACAAAGGTGATAACAGCAAAGGACGGTGGTGTGGCGGATACAACTATTTTTGTAATTACAGAAAAGGTATATTTCTTATCACCTCCCATTGATGGCTATGTTGGCTCTGAGATAACAATTTGTGGAATAGGCTATCAGGCAGGGACAGTCTCTATAAATTTTGGCACACATTTAACCATAACAACTGCGACAATTTCAGCAGATGGGACATTCTCAGCCACATTTCTTGTCTCTACTCAAGCCTATGATTCGGCTGGAAAGGTAATAACGGTGTGTGGAGGAGAACAGGTCTCTACAACAATCTTTACTATCAAGCCAAAGATATACCTTCTGTCTCCTTCTTCGGGTTATGTTGATGATACAGTAGAGGTGTTTGGAACTGGTTGGTCACCATATCCTTCGCTTATTCGCAAATTTTTTAAAAAGGAGTTAGGTGATCCTGCATCAGCTATTCCACCTGATGGAACATCCACAGAACACGGAACATTTTCTGTCAGTTTTGCTGTGCCACAACTTATGCCTGCAGGAATAAGATATGTCAGGATATTGGATGGGGGTTCTAACGAGTATATAAGCCCATTTCTCGTCCTTGGAAGGATAACCTCAATCTCTCCTTCTTCTGGTAGGGTAGGTGATGAGGTTACAGTAGAGGGCAATGGATATGGAGATCCAGAGACTGTAACTATCTCCTTTGGAATTAACCCAACCATAAGCACTAAGACATTCTCTGATAATGGCAGATTTCTGATAACCTTTATCGTTGATACTCAAGGCTATGGGACAAGGGTAGTGACTGCAAAAGGTACAGTAGCAGGGGAGGATACTACCTTATTCTTCATCTCAACAAGGATAGATGTGAGCCAGCCAGAGGGTGCTTTGGGCGATGAAATCTGGGTGATGGGCAGTGGCTTCTGGACAGCAGAGACAGTAGCCATTCATTTTGGAACACAGGAGACAATTACAACAACCACAGCATCTAATCTTGGAACATTCTCCGCTACATTTATTGTTAACACGCAATGGGGTGGAATAACCATAGTTACGGCAAAGCCAGATATGTCAAAAGAGGCAACTCTTGTCTTTTATATCAAGCCAAAGATAATCATAGTCTCGCCTCAATCTGGGGCAATCGGCTCTGAGGTTACAATTGAGGGTGCAGGTTATAAAGGGACAGTTAATGTGACGATTGGAGATATTATGTGGACCGAAGCAATTGCCGAGGGCAGCATAAGCACAAACGGCACATTTTCAGTCACATTTATCCTGGATACCCGACCCTTTGGCACAAAGACCATAACCGCTTATGATGTAGTGTTAGTCAGATCAGCCACATCTATCTTTATTCTCATCCCAAAGATTGAGGTATCTCCTGAGGAAGGCATAGCAGGGGATGTAATCACAGTGACAGGTTGTGGGTTTAGCTCCAACATGGAGGTTGTGGCTATCTCCTTTGGCACGCATCAGACAATTACCACCGCGTTCACTTCAAATGGCACATTTAGCGTAACATTTGCTGTCTCTACTCAAGATTTTGGGATAAAGGTTGTTACGGCGCTTGGGCAGAGCTCAGCCTGGCCTGCGACAGATGTGTTTCAAATCAAGGCCGGAGTATATTTTCTCTCTCCAGTTTCAGGCTGTGTTGGTTCCCTGGTGATAATAAAAGGCTTTGGATTCTCTTCTGGTACCCAGGTGGCAATACACTTTGGAACAGATATGACCCTGACTACAACCATAGCCTCGTCCAATGGAACATTCTCTGCTATATTCCTTGTCTCAACTCAAAGCAGGGGTACGCAGGTTATCACAGCAGAGACCATGGATTATTCTGCGACAACAACCTTTGAGATACAACCAAAGATCTTCTCTATCCTTCCATCCTTTGGTACAGTTGGAACAACTATTACGATGGAGGGTGTAGGGTTTGGAACAGTGGAAAGCTTTAATGTTGATTTTGGAGAGGAGTGGCCTATTATTTTCACAGACAACACAACACAGAGTGGCACATTCTCTATAACCTTCCTTGCTCATACAAAGCCTTATGGAACAACAGTGATTACAGCCAGCGACTCCTCCTTAAATGCAACCATAATCTTTCTTGTTCTCTCTGAGATACAGATGTATCCTTCTACTGGAACTGTCTCTTCTGTTATCACCCTTGCCGGCACTGGTTTTGGAACTACAGCAGTCAGAATTGACTTTGGCACGACACAGAGTATAACCACAGCCATCAGTTCATTACTCGGGACATTCTCTGTGACATTTCTTGTTGACACTCAGTCTGGAAATGCGGGTAAGGTGGTTACAGCCCAGGATATAGGGATTCCGCCTGCCTATGACACAGATATATTTGGCATCTTGCCAGATGTTATCTTCCTTTCTCCAAGCGAAGCTCCTGTTGGAGGAAAGGTGGAGATTGGAGGTCGGGGCTATGGGTCAGGGACAGAGATAGCCATACACTTTGGCACACACTACACCATCACCTCCACCAATGCCTCATCCTCTGGCACCTTCTCAGCAACCTTCCTTGTTGACACCCAAAGCTACAGCACCAAGGTTATCACTCTCTATACTCCCTACTCCTTACTCACTACTACCTTCTTCATCACTTCACCCTATCTTGTTGGACTCTATCCAACACAAGGCTCAGTAAGCTCTACTATCACCATAGAAGGTATAGGCTATGAGGCAAAAGGGACTATCACCATACACTTTGGCACACACTACACCATCACCTCTACCAATGCCTCATCCTCTGGCACATTCTCAGCAACATTTATTATAGACACCCAACCCGGCGGCACAACCATTATTACCATAACTACTCCCTACTCCCTACTCACTACTCCCTTC
>JAGUXG010000112.1 GCA_020061965.1 bacterium | reverse complement strand
GATGGATTTCCTTGATTTCATCTCATCCTTGACCCCTCGACTCCTTGAACCCTTTTAAGAACAAAATTTTTGCTAGACTTGATTTCTTTGGGTATACAAAGAGAACCTGAGGTTGTAAGTTTAGGATGTTGTAAGTTGTAGGTTTTGATCTTACCTCTTCTACTTCTTCAATCTACAACTTACAACCTACAACAAAAATCTTCGTTAGACCTGTTGCTTTTGGGTATAATATCATTCTCATTATCCATATTTGACAAAAGTGGCGTTTTAGGTTTATAGTTAAGTTATGCTAAAGGAGATAGACCCAGAGATAGATGAGATAATTTCTGCTGATATTAAGAGACAGGAGAATACCTTGAATCTGATTGCTTCGGAAAATTATGCCAGCAAGGCTACGAGGGAAGCCTGTGCCTCTTGGTTAACCAACAAGTATGCAGAAGGGTATCCAGGTGCAAGGTATTATGCTGGATGTGAGTTTTGTGATGAAGTAGAAGCCCTTGCTATTGCCAGGGCAAAGGAGCTGTTCGGAGCAGAGTATGCGAATGTTCAGCCTCACTCAGGAACTCAGGCTAATATGGCTGCCTACCTTGCCTTTCTATCCCCGGGCGATACCATAATGGGAATGGATTTAGCCTGCGGAGGTCATCTCTCCCATGGAAGCAGGGTCAGCTTCTCTGGAATCCTATACAATGTTGTCACCTATGGCGTTTGTCCAAAGACACACCTTGTAGACCTTGGAAAGATAAGGGAATTAGCCATAGCTCACAAACCAAGAATGATCGTTTGCGGAGCATCAGCCTACCCGAGGATGATAGATTTTGAAGGTTTCAGAAAGATAGCAGATGAAGCAGATTGTTTGCTTCTGGCAGACATCGCTCATATTGCTGGCTTAATAGTTGGTGGAGTCCATCCATCGCCAATAGAATCCTGCCACATAATAACCACAACCACACACAAGACCTTAAGAGGTCCCCGAGGTGGAATGGTCCTTGCTAAAGAAAAATATGGAAAACTGATTGATAGGGCTGTCTTTCCAGGGATACAGGGAGGACCATTGATGCATATCATAGCCAGCAAGGCTACATGTTTCAAGGAGGCTTTATCTTGTGATTTCAAGGAATATGCGGCACAGATTACGAAGAACGCTAATGCTTTAGCAGAGACCTTTATCTCTTTAGGTTTCACCTTGATAAGTGGAGGAACAGACAACCACCTTCTTTTAGTTGATGTGAGCAAAGAAGGTCTCACAGGAAAAGAGGCAGAGGAGATGCTCTATAGAGAAGGGATTGTCGTGAATAAGAATACCATTCCTTATGACCAACAGCCTCCATCTGTCACCTCAGGCATAAGGCTTGGCACACCTGCTTTGACTACAAGGGGAATGAAAGAAGCTGAGATGGAGAAAATAGCCTATATGATTGATAGTGTCCTACGAAAGAGACAAGATGTCAAAGATGAGGTTCCTGCCTTGGCCAAGAGTTTTCCAATCCCTGAGTAAAAAATGAAATGAAGAGATTTTGTAAAGAAGAGCTTGTTTGTAAGTTAAAAGACTTCTTTGAACAAAAGGCTCATCTCTTTGGAGTTGATATTGCCTTTTTATATGGGTCATGGGCAAGAGGCTTGCCAAGAGAAGATTCAGATGTTGATTTAGCCTTGTCTTTTCTGCCCGAACCTTCTTCTGAAGAAGAGAGCTTCAATCGCATTATGGATCTCTGCCTTGAGATTTTGAAGATAGGTATTGAGGCGAATATTATCCAACTTGATAGAGACTTCAAGAAACCAATGCTTTACTACAATGCCATTGTTTTTGGTCTCCCGCTGTATATCAAAGATTTTGGAAGATATATACAGTTGAAAAATCAAGCCATTTATCAGATGGAAGATTTCAACATTTTTGGAATGTTATGGCAGAGACTTGTGGCAAAAAGAAACCTGGAGGAGTTACAATATGCCTAAATTTAGCTATGCCAAAGGTAGAATCAGTGAATCATTACAATTTATCACTGAAGAGATGAAGGAGTTCGAAAAAGAATACTCCGACAAAACCTGGCAGGATTATCAAAGGGATAAAAAACTTCAGAAGCTGATGGACAGGACAGCAGAGAACATTCTCACTGCCTTAATTGAGATAAGCGGAACTATTCTTACACAAGAAGGGATTGCTACTGAAAGTTACAGCGATGTTTTAAGAAAGATTGGTGAATTTTTCAACATATCCTTGGAAGAACAAGATCTTCTGGCTAAATTGGCTCTGGCGAGGAATCGATTAGCACACAGGTATCTTAACTTCCGTTGGCAGGCAGTAAATATGTATGTAACCCAGCAAGAACTGATTCAAAGATTCTTAACTGCTGTATTGGAATTGGAAGAGGTAGTATCAAATAAGGTTTGAAGAAAGACCAATAAAAGATTTAGACACAGAATGGCTAAAATATTGATTGTTGACGATGAAAAGGACTTGGCTTATGTCTTGAGCGATATACTCAAACTTGAAGGACACGAGATAACATCTGTGTTAGATGGGTATAAGGCTATTGAAGAGGTAAAAATGACCCATTACGACCTTATCTTGATGGATATTAGATTGCCTGGGATAAATGGGGTAGAAACATTTATTCAGATTAAAGGAATTGACCCGGAGATAAAGGTAGTGATGATGACTGGATTCTCTGCAGAGGACTTGATTGAGAAGGCACTTAAAGAAGGGGCTTATGCCTGTATCCATAAACCATTTGATTTACAGAAGATGATAGAATTGATATATACCGAGAATAGATCAGCCTTAGCAAAAATTTAAGCCAAAAGGGTTCAAAGGTTCGTAAATCAGTCTTCATTGGGTATACAAATAAATTTTACGCTAACGAGTGCACGGCCGTGTGTATCGTAGCGTAGAGGTTTAAGGAGGTGCAAGATGTATTTTCCTACAACTGATGCAAAAGAGATTGTTGAAATAGTTTGCCATATGGAAAGAAAAGACGGAGATGTCGTCTTGATCCTGCTTGGCGAAAAGGAGATGCCAGATGCTTGGCAAATGATTTCACGACTTAATAAAGAAGGGATTGATTTCTTTGGTGGCGTATTTCCCGGGGTCATTTACGATGACAGGAAATATGAGCAGGGAGCTGTGATTAAGGTTTTGCCGGCACTAACCAGCCCGTATCTGATCAAGGGGCTTAACACCGACCAAATTGAGCTACCAGATTTTATCCATCTAAACAAAAAATATACAGCTATGGTTCTTGTAGATGGGCTTGCCTCAAATATCGCCTTATTCCTTTCGAAGCTGTCTGATCATCTGGGTAATTCTGTCCATTATTTTGGTGGTGGTGCAGGCTCGCTTACCCTTAAACAACAACCTTGTCTTTTTACTCGGGAGGGATTTGTTCAGGATGCCGCCATAGTTACCTTTATCAAATTACAATGTCATCTTGGTGTTAGGCATGGCTGGAAAAAGCTCACTGGTCCAATTGCCGCTACCAAAACCTGTAAAAATGTGATTATGGAATTAGACTGGAAGAATGCCTTTGAGGTATATCAAAAGATAGTAGAAGCTGATTCAGGACTTAAGCTCCTTCGCGAAGATTTTTATGATGTGGCTATGCAGTACCCCTTTGGGATGTCCAAGAAAGGGGCTGAAGATATTGTCCGCGACCCGATTATGACAAATGAGAAAGGCGAATTGATCTGCGTGGGTGAGGTACCTGAAAATAGCCTGTTAAATATCTTAAAAGGAGAGCCGGCCTGCCTTATTCAAGCCGCAGGCCAGGCAGCTAAAGAGGCTTGTGCCAAAGAAACCTATTGTAATCTGGTGGCTGACTGCATCTCAAGGGCACTCTTCCTCGGAGAAGACTTTACCAAAGAATTAGCCGCAATAAAGGAAGCTACAGGTAATCAATCTATTTCCGTAGGTTGCCTGACCTTAGGGGAAATCTCATCTTATGGTGAGACATTCCTTGAATTTTTTAATAAAACTATTGTTGTAGGAGGGATGTTATGAATAAAGATGAGCATTTGACAATAGAAGACCTATCCTTGGTTTATGAATTGTCACTTTCCATCGGCAGATCTCTTGATGTAAAGACAGATTGTGATGGCTTTCTGAAGACCCTTATGTCAAGAAAAAACCTCTCCTATTCTGCTGTCTGGATAAAAAACATCTTTCTGCCGGATGAAACGGATGAGAATTGGGCTACGCTTGTCTATAGCCATCCAATGGCTCTGGCAGGCCAGAGACGAATTCCTGTTGCCTCTCCTGTCTTTTCAGGCAAGGAAGCTCTCCTTGTTTCATCACATGAGGATGCATTTACCGCATTACTTGCTGGCGAAAAAGTGAAGAAGAAAGGTGGATTGATTGTTTTCAGTCTCGGAGAGATAGGTGTGCTGAAACTTTTTTCTCCTGCAAAATTATCGGAAGAAGAGATCAATCAACTTAAAACATTAATGCCCAGATTCACTACATCTATTGAGGGTTGCCTATCATATCAGCAGGCACTAAAGGAGCTTGAACTTATCAAACAGGCAGAAGAAAGATTAAGATTATACAAATTTATGGTTGAATCTGCCCACGATGCCATTTTCTTTAAGGATTTAGAAAGCCGATACATCATTGCCAACCAAAAGACGCTTGATGCCTTTGCTTTATCCGAGCAGGAGGTTATTGGTAAAAACGACTATGAATTGATGCCGAATGCCGAAGAGGCAAAAAAGAATGTTGATGATGACCAGATTGTCTTTAAGACAGGCAAATCCGACGAAATCACCAAGCATATGACCGCAGCAGATGGAACCGAGCGCTGGTTTCAGACGATAAAGGTGCCGCAATTTGATGCTCAAGGGAATATAATGGGTCTGGTTGGTATCGCCAGGGATATTACTACGAATAAATTGATGGAGAAGGAACTGCGGAAACACCGCGACCATTTGCAAGAATTGGTTGAAGAAAAGACTCTGCAACTCAGACAGGCACAAACTCAATTAATACAATCTGAAAGGCTTGCTGCAGCAGTTCAACTTGCAGGAGAGGCAGCCCATGAGGTAAAAAATCCGTTAGCGGTTATCAAAACCGGGCTTTATTATCTGAGTAAAATCCTACCTGCGAATGATGAGGTTCAGAAGATCCTTTCCAAGATGGATGGGGCTACACAGAGGGCAACTAACCACATCAATGACCTACTGAACTTCTCCAGACCACCTGAATTAAAGAGAAGCAAACTAAACATAAACGGGATGGTTAAAAAGTCATTAGATGAACTACCTGCTGAGATACTTTTCAATATCGAGGTCCAGCAGGAATTAGCCGACGGCTTACCAGATATTTCGGCTGATTTTGAGCGACTTAAACAGGTGGTTGTTAACTTAGTCAAGAATGCCGTGGAAGCAATGGCAGAAATGGCAGCAGTGAAAAGGGCAAAGTTAAAAGTGGAAAGTCGAAAGGAAGGGGAGGTTGTTAAGATAAGTGTTTCTGATACGGGTAAAGGGATAGCTGAGGAAGACTTGAAACGAATCTTTGACCCGTTTTTTACCACAAAAGGTAAAGGCACAGGCTTGGGTTTATCTATCTGTCAGCGTATCGTCGAGGCACACAAAGGCGAGATTGAAGTCAAAAGCAAAATAGGTGAAGGAACAACATTTGTGGTTAAACTGCCAATTTATGATGAAAAAACTACCTAAATATTTAAGTAAGTATTTTTGGGATGTAGAGTTTGATAAGATAGACTTGCAAAAACGCAGGGTGTATATCTTAAAAAGAATTCTAGAATATGGTGACCAGCAGGCTGTTATTTGGATGTGGAAAAATTTTAATGAATCGGAAATAAAAGATACCTTATCTAAGTATCGCGGATTTTCACAAAAAAGTGCCAATTTCTGGGCGACTGTATTGAATATTAAAAAGGAGGATGTACTGTGTTTGAACAAGTCCTTCCGGGAAACACAAAAGCAGTTCTGGCCTTATTAGAAAAGAGCGAAATTATTCAAAAGGCTTATTTGGCTGGGGGTACTGCTCTGGCACTTCAACTTGGACATCGGATATCCTATGACCTGGATTTCTTTACTAAAGAGGAGTTTGATGAAAAAAGGCTTTTACCTGTAATAAAAAAAATATCGAGTTTCCAATTGGAACAGATTGCATGGAGAACAATCCTTGGTAAATTTGAAGATGTCCGATTTAGCATATTTTACTACCAATATCCCCTTCTCTGCCCTACAAAGAGATTTGGAATGATTAATGTTGTGGATGTCCCTGATATTGCCGCCATGAAGATTGCGACTATTGCCTCCAGAGGGACTAAAAGAGACTTTGTGGATCTTTATTTCATTTGCAAAGAGGTAGTATCTCTAAAAGAATCTATTCATCTTTATGATAAAAAATATAAAAATTTAGCTACGACGATAATACATATTATGAAAAGCCTTGTCTATTTTGAAGATGCTGAACCTGATGAAATGCCAAAAATGTTAAAGGAAGTCCAATGGGAAGAGGTAAAAAGGTATTTTGAGAACGAGGTAAGAAGACTATCAATTATACCCAACAAAAACAGCCTTTATAATTTAATGTAATGATACTCAACCTTAACACACCTGTCTCTCTCCTGCCAATGATAGGGAAGAAGAGGGAGTCGCTTTTGGCGAGCCTTTCTATCTATACCATCTCTGACCTCCTCACCTATTATCCCAGAGGCTATCAAGATAGAAGCAAACTTACCCCAATATCTGCTCTCAGGGGAAAAGGCAGGGAGACAATCGCCGGTCAAGTGATGCGGCACATAAGGTTTGGAAAGGTGAAGAGAGCCATCATTTCCGATGGAAGGGGCAGCGCAAATCTTATGTTTTTTGGGCCAGATCCAGCCAAGCTCCTGCCCTTAGGGACAAAAGTGATTGTGACTGGAAAGGCAAAGAGGATGGGAGGCAAGATATTCTTCTCAAACTTTGAGTATGAGGCCTTGAAAGAAGAAGCTGATTCACACCTTAAGATTGTCCCTTTATACAGGCTTTCAGTAGAGTTCGGCAGGTTTGGCCAAAGACTATTCAGAAAGATAATAGAACAAGCTATTGATTTTTACAAGGAGAAGCTGGAGGATTCCATACCGAGAGAGATTGCCGAGCAAATGAAACTTACAAGCCTATCCGAAGCTATCAGCAATATCCATTTTCCGCTTAACTGGAAAAAGAGAAAGGAAGCCAGAGAGAGGATTGTCTTTACCGAACTATTTTTCTTGCAGGTAGCCCTCCAGATAAACAGGCAGCGAACAAAGATTATCCACAAAAATAGACTATATTCCAAAAAAGATTGCTCAAAATTCGTAGAATCCCTTCCCTTCAGCCTGACCAAATCTCAAGAGAGGGTTATATCTGAGATAGAAAAAGACTTATCATCGCCGCATCCAATGAACAGGCTCCTCCATGGAGATGTCGGCTCAGGAAAGACTGTAGTGGCATTATGGGCAGGCTTTAAGGTAGCCAGCTCAGGCTTTCAGGTGGCAATAATGGCACCGACTGAAATCTTGGCAGACCAGCATTATATTGTAGCTAAGAGATGGCTTGCTCCACTTGGAATTGAGGTTGGAATATTAAGGGGTGGATTGCCTGTATCGGTACAGAAAAAGGCAAAGAAGCTTATTGCCAATGGACAAATACAGGTGGTGATTGGAACACACTCCCTGATAAGCGAAGATGTCCAGTTTTCAAACTTAGCCTTGTGCATCATTGATGAACAACATAAGTTTGGTGTAAGCCAGAGGCAGAAGCTTCTGGAGAAGGCAAATGGCCACTCGGATTTACTGATTATGACTGCTACACCAATCCCAAGGACTCTCTCTATCACCCTCTACGGCGATATGGATGTATCTACATTGAATGAGTTTCCAAAGGGCAGGGGTAGAATAATCACGGCAGTTCGGTCAGACAAAAGCCTGCCCAAAATATACTCATTTATCAAAGATGAGATTAAGAAGGGCCGTCAAGCCTATTTTGTCTATCCAGCCATAGAGGAGTCGCAGGAACGAGATTATAAGTCAGCCATAAAACACTTTGAGAAGATTGTCTTGGAATTTCCTGAAATCCCTGTAGGACTTCTGCACGGAAAGCTTAAACCTGAGGAGAAGGAAGAGATGATGCAAAAATTTGCTCAAGGCGAGATAAAGATACTTGTCAGCACCACAGTCATAGAGGTAGGCATAGATGTAAGCCAAGCAACAATTATGGTCATAGAGGATGCAGAAAAATTCGGGCTTTCTGGGCTGCATCAGCTCAGGGGAAGGATAGGCAGGGGCTCACTTGACTCTTACTGTATCCTTATCACTAAGGAGAAGATAGCCGCTTCAGCCCAGCTTGAAATTAAGGTGGATACAGAAGAGAAAGACAGGGTATCTGTAGAGAGGATTCAGGCAATCAAGAACATAACCAATGGTTTTGAGCTGGCTGAGTATGACCTGAAACTACGAGGTGCAGGTGAGCTATTTGGCTTACGACAACACGGACTTTCTGAGCTTAAATTGGCAAACATCATCTGGGATACAAGGTTACTCCTTAAGGCAAGGGATTGTGCAGCAGCATTAGTTGCAAATGACCCTCTCTTGAACGAAGAGGCTCATCTTCTACTAAGGGATGCCATCATCAGGATCTTTGGAAAGAAGATGGAGCTTGGTTTTGTTCGGTAGGATTATGAATAGCAATATAATAACAATAGAAATCACTGTTCCAATCAAGCCAATAATAAATACGCCTGGAAGATAGGAGAATTCTACTTTATGCCTTCCTTTTTCAACTTGAACAGCCCTGAAGCAGTAGTTTGCTTTGTATATTTTAGTCTCCTTGCCATCAACATAAGCCTTCCATCCAGGATAGTATGTATCACTCAAGAATAAGAATCCATTAGATGGCACATCAACATCAATCACCACTCTATTCGGCTCATACTCAGTAATTTTACATTTTATATTTTTCATTTTACATTTTACATTTTTCATCTCCTTTGGTTCTTCCTCCAATATCACCTCTTTTTCTGGACAAAAGGATGGACTCTTCATATATTCCAATATACCCTTTCTATCCAGAACCATTTTTTCCTTCACAAAAAATGCTCTTGGAAGCGAATCAAGATTTTTATTGGAGATAACCTTCCCATCTTCATAATAGAGAATGTTCTGGACATCCATAATCTTTATCAATACCTTACTTGGTACATTTTCTGCCAGAAACATAAAATCCTTGAGGTATATCCCTTCATATCCTCCTGCATTATAAAGTCCAAATACCATTCCCATATTTCCATACAAGACTTCTTTGCTTAAGATAAAATCTTCGTAAGTCGATGCTCCCATATACCTAACCATCTTTTCGGTTAAATCTCCGAGAAATCTACCATTTGAAAGGTTTCTCGCTATCTTGGGCTTATCTCTATAAAAATCTTCATTTATCAGATAGTTCAACCTGCCATTAAAGGTAGAGAGGTCAAATATAGTAAGAATAATGATGCAAGACAAACCAAAAGTCCTTTCTATCTTGCCCTTACAAATGAGATAGATTAGAAGAGAATATCCCAAAAGGATTATTGAGACCTTTAAGCAATTAAGAGCAATAAAGTGCTTCCAGAGGAATGCTTCTTCTAATGTTGCCCAGCGCGACAAATAAAGCTTGAGCCTACTTCCTATTTCAAATGAGATATTTGTGTAGTCAAAGAGGAGATAAAGAAAGATATAGAGAAAAGAGAATAGGATGAGTCTTTTAGTTATATCCTTAGAGAAGAGCTTGTTGAATGAGAAACCAGCCAATATGCTTGCCGATAAAGAGAAGAGATGCATAGCCTTCACTGGGTTTCGGAACATTGAAAAACCAGGTAGATATTTATAGAAGAAAGAGTAGACGGGTAGGTGTTTTCCTGCAGCAAGGCAAAGGGAGAAGATTGTTATTCCTGTCCAAAACCAGAGAAATCTCCTATCTTTCCAAAAAGGTGTAGATATGACAATTATTAGAGGCAGTATGCCTATGTAAAGGGATGTGGTCATCTTCTGACCAATGTATGGAAAGATATACCCCTCAGAAGGTAGGCTTGTGCCAAGTGGAATAAAGATACAAAGAATCTCATATAGCTCCAAGGACCACATAGAGACTACAGGGAAGGAAAGCCCTCCCATCCTATCTGAAAGAAACACAAACTCAAGGAAAGGAAGTAGCTGAAATAACGAAAGACCTATTCCTGAAAGCCCGACCACCATAAAAGATTTTATTGGAAAATAGCCCTTTTTATGAATCGTCCAGCTCATCGTGAGTAGAAAGAGGAGGATTAGATCAAGACAGAGATAGTCTGGTGTTCCGCTCAAAAATTGAATAGCAATTATCATACCAGAAAGAAGGGCATATTTTATACTCTCTCTTCGCAAAGACCTGAGATAGAAAAGAAGAAGAATGGGTGTCCATGTGGCAGTTGACAGGGTTATAATGGTATTTCCTGTAGAGAGGAATATTCCGCTAAAGGCATAGGACAGAGAGGCAAATAATGATGAAACAGGATCAAGCTCATTCTCCCTCATTAAGAGATAGAAAAATACACCAGCTAAGAATATATGTAACGAGACAAAGAGGTCTATCCCAAAGGCAAAGGGAAGGAAATAGACCAATATTGATAAAGGATATAGAGTCTGGTGGTGAACCTGAGCCAAAAATGGCGCACCGCAAATAATATACGGATTCCAGAAGGGGAGGAAGCCATCTTTGATACAAGATAGAGCAAATATCTTCATCGGATAGATGAGCATATAGATATCGCGATAGACAAAGGTTCTGTTAGTAAATAGGAACTCTGAAGAAAAGAGTAGGGTTACTCCAATCAATACAAGGAGTGGCTTATATCTTTTCATCAAAAAATCTGTAGTAAATATGGTATATGATCGCAATTAAGGGATAATATGCCAAATTTTAAGGAGCCAAAAGCTTACAGGGTCGTAAATTCCGCCTCGGACAAAAAGATGAAAGAAAGAAAGAAGATCTAAAATCCCTATCACAACTATTATAATCCATAGTAAAAAAGATAGTTTTCCTTCAAAAATTCTGTTAAGCATCAAAATAGAACCAAGCCTTATTGGCCCATCTAAAAACATCACATATCTTATTATTTTTTGGAAGAAATAAAATAGAAAAATGGAGCTGATTGTTATTATTAAAAAATAGACCTCCTCCTTCTTGAACTTGAAAGAGAAGATATAACCAATGAAAAGAATGGTTACAATTGGGGAGACAAGGAGAAAGTCAAGAATTGGCTTAAACCATGGCCCCGAGCAGAAAAGAATTCCATATGATGGATTTGGATTTGGATAGAAAAGATAAATCTTTATAATCTCTATAGTACAAAATAAACCCACGCTTATTATCCATACTACCAAAACAATTAGAGGAGGAATGATAAGCAAAAAGAGCTCTCTTAATCTAAAGATACGAGATTGAAAAAAGCGAATACAAAGATAGAGAAAAAAAGGAGATACCAAAAAGAGAGAAATCTGCTTAACCAATATAGCATAAGAGTAGACAAGGATAAATGTTATATATCTTATCTTACCCCTTTTTTCCAAATAATCAAAGAATAGAAAGATGGATAATATAGAAAATAAAGAGGTTGTGCTATCTATCAATGCCCTTTGTGCAATTCCCATATCCAATGGAGAAAATGCAAGGAGAACTCCAGAGAAAAATGCTATTTTTTTATCAAAGTATTTTGAAATAAAATAAAACCAAAAGAGCAAAAGAAAAAAGAAGGAGAGCAAAGAGAGATAAGAAAGGCTTAAAAAATTAACCCCAAATATCTTTACAAATAAAGCACCCAAAAAGATACTTCCAATCCTGAGAGGGTCTGGCCCCTGTAGCCACCCTTCTTTATTTTTTATATACTCCTTGCATAAAAATGAGAAGCCAGAAAACCCTTTCTCTGCTATATATGAGGCATATCCAAAGTAATAACCTTCATCTGCCTGTGGATAGAATTTAACAGAATCTATGCTTTGAAAAACAAGAAAAAAGGAGATAAGGGCTACTGCCAAAAAAAGAAGGTTGTATGTTCTATCTTTCATTTTTTCTTTTGGATAATGCAAATCCAGACAAGGCCAATTATTAGCTTAAACACACCAAAAATATTCTTTGGTTGAAATGCCTTTGATTTGCCATATTGCCTTTCTTTTGTATTATAACCTACTTCTATATAACCATATCCCCTTTTAAGCAATTTAATTAGTGCTTCAGCTTGAAAGGCAAAGCTGTCTGTGGATATGGAAATAGATTGAATAACCTCCTTTCTTAAAAGCATCATCCCATTATAATATTTTAGCTTAAGTCCAAATAAAAGATTTAATCCCCAAACAAAAATTTTAGAAATTATGCGTCTTAATAGAGGTCTAACATCAGGATTTATACTATATGAAATAATAATATCTGCTTCACCCATCTCATTTAATACCCTTTCTATTGATTCTTTCGGCACAACATTATCCCCTGGAAGCCATATTATGTAATCATTTTTTGCGAATTTAACCCCTTTCCTGTAATTGTAACCCAAACCCATAGCTTTTGTATTGTGTATAACCTTGATATTTGGATTTTTTGCAGACAACTCATCTGATATGATTCCTGTTTTATCAGAACTTCCATCATCAAATACAAAGATCTCATAACCACTAAATTTATTATCAATTGCAGAGATAAGTTCCTCTATGGTTGGTTTAATACCATCCTCTTCATTCAGAGCAAAAATAATTGCAGATATTGTTGGTTTCATATATTATTCTCTATAAAATAATAGCTTATTATATGACAGATAATTGTATGTATATCCTCAACATGTCCATAGTGTTTTGAAGGAATTATAACTATATGATCTACCATGCTAATAAGCCTTCCATTCTTATCACCAACTATTGCAGATGTCTTAAGTCCAAGCTCCCTTGCCACTTCTACTGCTCTTATGAGATTTGGTGAGCTTCCACTTACGCTAATAGTAATTAAAAGGTCTCCTTCATCTGCAAAATTCTTTATCTGTTCTGAGAATATCTCTTCATAACTTAGGTCGTTTGAAATAGCTGTCAACCAGGGTACATTGTCAACAGGAGAGAAGATGCGAAAACGTTTTTCTTTCCCCAAAGATGCACCCTTGCCAAGATCAACTGCTAAATGCGAACTACAGGCTGCACTTCCACCATTACCTATTATAAAGATCTGATGGCCTTCATCCCTTATTTTCTTTATCATTTCAATCAACTTAATAATCCCCTCCTGGTTTAAGGCCAAGACTGCCTTAACATGTTCTTCAATATAGGAATTTAACCATTTATGCATATATTTTACCCAATATTAATCAACTCAAAACACTCCTTGAGCCCTGTTAATTTTACCCCAGTAGCTTCTATTGTTTTTGAGGGGTCAAGGCTACTAAACAAAGACCTTGGTTCTACAAATCCAAAATCCTTAATAGACCTTCTCTGAATGAGTGATAAATCGTACCCAAAAAATTTTGCAAGCATCTTTGAAAACTCATATCTTGTTAAAAGCTCTTTTCCTCCTAAATTAAAAATTCCATAGTGCCTTCCAGATACTAATTTCTCTAAAACATAGACAGCATCCATAATAAAAATAGGGGAGATAAAGATATCATCAGCAGAAAAGATGGTTTTACCATGACTAAGTGAGTCTAACCAGGATATGAAGAGTGTTTGACCATCTCTTTTAACATCAAAGACCTTAGTTAATCTGAGAATAATATATTTATGAAACCCTTCCATAATATATTTTTCAACCTCTACCTTTTGCCTTCCATATTCTGTAATAGGAGATACCCGATCAGACTCTCTATAGAATTTCTCATTTCCACTATATACCATATCTGTTGATAAATAGATTGGAACAACATCTGTATTTATAAAATTTCCCAAAAGCTTAATCGTATTTACAACATTAACTTTATAAGATACATTACGATTAATCTTACACTCATCAATCTTGGTTATTCCATCACAAAGAAAGATATGGGTTAGATTCTTCAATTCTAATATCCTTGAGAAATCTGCTCCATTAAGATCAAGGCATATTCCATCTTTTAATGGCTTTGAATAATATGTTCCCTTTACATCTAATCCCTTGTTTTTAAAATAGCTATATAATCTATTGCCAATTAACCCAGATGCACCAACAATTAAAAACATTACTTCTTATAGCAGCCCAATGCCACATAATAATGAGCCATAGGCCAATAACCGGTGTGGATTGCTTCATCATTCATGCTAAAGATAAATACATTATGAAAGAAAGCATTCATTGTTTCTTTAAGGTGTTCTCCGCTATATAAATTTACATGGGCATCACTAACAGATTCTTTTGAAAAACGTTGGGCTTCAATATTTGGTGTGCCGACTATAACAATTCCATTATGAACCATATTGTCTGATAAGGTGTTAAAAAAGACCTCTTCATTTTCAGGATAAATATGCTCTATGACATCCAAACTTACCACAGCATCAAATTGACCATATTTTTTACCCAAGAAATTATCTTTTATATACCTTCTATT